>JAITQH010000081.1 GCA_031288985.1 Candidatus Methanoplasma sp.
ATTCAATCCCGTATCGTTCATCGGCGGTGCGGCCGCAAAGTCGGACGGTGAAGATGCGCAATGGGTTCGCAGAAACATCCCCGGACTGAAAGAATACGAGACCGGCAGACCCGGATCGTCGGATCTGATCGGAAGATGCGGAAGCGCCGACATAGCGATCGGCTTCACTGCGGGAATGTACACGGGCGCCCCATCCGTGATAGATCTTGCAGCCGACGAGGGCCTGTTTGGATATTATGGGGTCAGAAGATTGATGGAGATGTTGGAACAGAGCGCGGCACATCCCGAGGACATCGACTCGATGGCAGAAAAAGGGGGGCTCAAGATTCGATGGTGAGAATGTTCTTCACGCTGCCCCCTGCGGCCACCGACTTCTCGGGCGCCGTCTCCCTGGTGGCAAGCCTCGGAGGGGCTGCGGTAATACACGGGCCCGGAGGATGCATAGGGAACTTTATCGGTTACGACGATCCGGGATGGTACAGATTGCCGAAAGAGGTCTTCACCACCCTCCTGAACGAGAAGGAAGCTATAATGGGAGACACCGACGGAACGGTGGAGAAGATCGCAGGCATGTGTGCGCTGAGGCGCCCGAGGTTCGTTGCGATTCTCGGAACACCCATTCCGGATCTGATCGGATGCGACTTGGATGCAATGGCAAGAGAGGTTGAATGCAGATCCGGCATCAGCTGCATAGGCATAAGCACGAACGGATACGGAAACTATCAGGATGGGATGTGGGATGCGTTCGGCAAGATCCTTTCGTCCATCCCTCCCGATGCGCGAGACATGGTCGAAGGCAACGTCAACGTGTTGGGATACAGCGCGATGGACTTCTGCGATATGAGAGACGGGGATGCCATCCGAACAATGATCGACGAATGCGGGAAGACAATACAATACTTCCAAACCGCAGACGGCCTGGATCGGTTCAGACGCGTTCGGTCGGCGGAGAGGAATATCGTCGTTTCATACTCCGGACTCAGGGCCGCAGAGGCGTTGGAGAGAAGATACGGCACGCCGTACAGCGTAATTGTCCCGGCGGGAATATCGGGGAAAGAAAGACTCGCCTCGGCGTTGGAAGGAAGAAGCCGTCCCAGGGTTGAAGGAGAGGATGTCCTGGTCATAGGAGATCAGGTGATATCGGACTCGGTATGCAGGATGCTGTGGGACGAGTTCGGCCTCCGCGGAAAGGTCGCGACGATGTTGAATCTCGATGCGGAGATATCCGCCGCAGGAGACGTAAAGCTGAACGACGAAAGGGATGCGGAAAGGCTTTTCGCCGAGACGAAAGCATCAGTGATCATAGGCGACCCTCTGTTCCGATCGTTCTCAGGAGACGCGCAGTTCATACCTCTTCCTCATCCCGGAACCAGCGGAAGACTGAGCTGGAACTCTTACGTCAGGATATGCGGAGAAGAGCTGTCCGAACTTGTGGCGGAATCTCTGAGAAAGTGAACGGTCGAACCGGACTTTGACGACGGTATTCCGTCAGAGTTTTTATGCATAGCTGCGGCTTTGCAACGCGATTCTGCGCCCGACGGCTTCCATCACGACTTCTCTGCTTGTGGGATTCATGCGCCCGAAGCCTGATGGTTTCACAGCAAAACTTATGTTAATCTATCAGTAAAATCTATGTTAATCTATCAGCAAAACTTATGTTAATCTATCAGCAATAAATACAGTCGATACCATATTCGATCATGGCGAAAGAGTACATGAGGCGGGTTCTGGAGGCATATATAGAGGAATGCTTGGACTCAATAGGCGCATTGCTCATAGAAGGCGCGAAGTGGAGCGGTAAGACCAGGACGGCCAAACAGTTCGCCAAAAGCACGCTGTCAATAACCAACGACAATCAGATAAAGACGCTGACGCACTCGGTGGAGAACGGTTCATTTGGATTTTTGGACAAAGAGCCTCCGCTGCTGATAGACGAATGGCAGGAGGTTCCGGGGATATGGGATGCCGTGAGGTTCAAGGTGGACGATCGCGGAGAGAGGGGGCAGTTCATCCTCACCGGATCGTCGGTTCCCTGCAAAGGCGCAGTGAGGCACTCGGGGGCAGGCAGGATAGCCAAGGTGACGATGAGGCCCATGAGCCTCTTCGAGTCCAAAGAATCCAACGGACAGGTATCGCTCAGGAGACTCTTCGAGGAGGAGCCGAACGCAGACGGTTCTTCCGATCTCACGTTGGAGGAGATATCTCAGGCGCTCGCCCGCGGAGGATGGCCGGAGAGCATCGGCGATCGGAAGGAAGGGTTCGCGCGGGCGGCGTCCAACTATCTGAAGGCGATCATAGATTCCGATGTTTCAAATGTTGACGGCGTTCGGAGAGACGCCGCGACCGTCAGACGCATCGTGGGATCCGTTGCGCGGAACATATCCACATTCGCAAGCTAGGAGACAGTAAGAAAAGGAGCGGCCGGCGCCGACGGGACGCTGTCGATGACAACGCTCAGAGAATATCTCACTGCAATGCAGCGGATCTTCCTGATAGAGAATCTGCCCGCATGGAATCCGCACATCCGTTCCCGCGCCCGGCTGATCAAGGCCCCGAAATGGCACTTTGCCGACCCATCCATAGCGATGGCGGCCCTAAAGGCATCCTCCGACGCTCTCCTAACGGATTTCAACGCCTTGGGGCTTCTTTTTGAGTCGCTGTGCGTCAGGGACATCCGTGTGTACTCTCAGCCCCTGGAAGGCGCTGTGAGCTACTTCCGCGACAGCAACGGGAACGAGGTGGACATGATCGTGGAACTCCCGGGCGGAAAGTGGGGGGCCATCGAGGTCAAGTTGGGGATCGACAATCTTGACGAAGGGGCGAAGAACCTGTTGAAGCTCAGGGACAACATCGATGCGGAGTACATGAAGAGGCCGTCGTTCCTCATGATACTCACTGCGGGGCGGCTTGCGTACAAAAGACCCGACGGGGTGCTTGTGGTGCCCATCGGGTGCCTCAGGGACTGAGGCCGCCGACGCACCCTCCGAATGTGGATCGATAATGGGAGGTGTGGTCCCCACCCCCTGATTTGAACAGGGGACCTGCTGATTTCAGCGGCTGTATCGGATCTCTCCGAGAACACTCTACAGTCAGCCGCTCTAGCCAGTCTGAGCTAGGTGGGGTACAACATGATTAAAGATACTCTATTTAAACCTAATGCCACGGCGCCATGACATAGCCAGAGGTCATCTGATGTAGTTCAGGTCTTCCGCGGGCGGAGAGTCTTCGAACTCTTTGACCTTCGCGGTCAGGGCGTCGATGTGCTCCGACATCTCCTGCAGATTCGTGAGATCCACATCTGCGCCGAACCTCTTCATGAGGACGCGGACGACGGCCATGGCGCTTTTGTGATCCAAAAAATACCCCGAGGTCTCCCCCATGAGGCATATGGAAGGTATGCCGTACATCTTCCCCAGCCCCAACAGGACCCCGCTCGCTCCGACGATGCCCGCCTGAGGTTCGCCGGGGGAGAACTCCACTCCGATCTTGGAGAATTGCGATTTGAATTTCTTGTCCGACACCGCGCCGAGGACGCGGGGGTCGTCCGTCATCATGCCGGTGCCGTAGCCGCCCAGCGTTATGATCTCCGACACGTCATAATCCATTATTATGTCCATGATCTCCGTACACAGCCGGAACTGCCCTTCAGAAGTGGATCCCTGGCACTCTCCGCGCAGGAAGATCACGTCCCTTCCGTTCGCGTTCGCATGCCAAAGCTCGTTCGAGGCCATGCTGACGACGCAGTCCGCGTCCGGAAGGACCTGTGCAGGGAAGTGTTCCGAAAGGATGACAGCGAACCTCTTCGCATTCAGCGCCTCGGCGAAGAAATCGCCCGCAAGCTTCCCCACGTTGCCTATGCCCGGAAGACACTCGATGAACGCGGGAGAGGTCAGCTTCGGCTTTTTGTCATACGCCACTATGCTTGCCATTCTCCCCGTACTCCTCTATTATGGATATTCTGCGGTACGCACCGTATCTGTCCTGCGGCGAGTACTTGGGAGGAAGCGGGCGAAAGGCGCCGGAGGAGCATTTCGGACAGACATCGGAAAGGGTGTACCTTCCGCAATCCCCGCACTTCATTATGTGAACCATGTCACTTGCTCTCGCGCTTCAGAGAAGCGACCCCGCCTGCCGCAACGAGCGCTTCGATGGCCGCGGAGGCAATGTCTTTCATGATCTCCTCCGCCTCCTTGTACTCGCTCGCCTTCACCAAAACACGGTATTTGGGCGACCCGACGCAGGTGATCTCGGCATCCGATTCCCCTGCCGCCTCTATTCCGGCCAACAGGGCCTTCTTGATGCGTTCTATGCCGTCCGGGGCGTAGGAGTTCATCTCCAAAATGCCGTCTATCTGCACGAAAGGAGGCGTGACGTTCTCCGCCGCAACCTCGATGAATGTCTTGATCCAGTCCCCTTTGAATTCGGAAGTGAAGTCTTCGGGATCCGCGACCACGGACTCGAACGCCCCGTAGAGCGTTTCGTACTCTTCCAGCAGATTGTCTCCGAACATGTCGTAGGCCGCGTCGAGATCGATCCCCATCCTCTCGGCGACGATCTCCATCAGCTTCTCGGCCTTCTTTTCGTTCTTCCACTGCTGGATCTTCTCTCTCTTCTGGTGTTCGTTGACGGACTTGAGGGAAAGGTCGATGTGCCCTTTCGACGCGTCGACCCCCAAGACCTTGCAGACTATCTTCTGCCCTTCTCTTATGAAATCCCTGATGTACTTTACCCAGCCAGTGGCCACATCCCTGACGTGAACGAACCCTTCCTTGTCGCCGTACTCGTCAAGGGTGACGAAAGCCCCGAAGTTCTTGACGTTCGTGACGGTGCATACAACGAGTTCGCCGTACTCGGGGAAGCCTTTGGCCCTCGACATCAGCCGACTACCTCTAGGACTTCGCCCCTGATCTCGCCGACGCCGCCTTTGGGCGTGATGAGCTTGGAGCCGCAGACGTTGCATGCGACGTTCGTCGCCGCTTTTCTGAACACGATCTGTTCATTGCCGCAGTCCGGGCATTTGACCTTTATAAAATCATTGACCATCTGAATCACTCCGTGAGTTCGAACTTTTTCGCCCTTATGCATGTGGTGAGGTGCGCTTTCTTGCAGGTCTCGCATCTGTATCTGATGTTGACCCTCTTGGTGGGCTTTTCTCTCCCCTCGGGCTTAGGCCTGGGGAAACCCCCGTAGCCTGCGGTCACTCTTCTGAATCTCCTCTGACCCCATTTAAGCTCGCTGGCTTTCTTCTTTTTTACCCTCTCGACATCGTGAGGAGTGTGGGCACCGCAGAAGGGGCAGTAGGTTTTAATGGTTCTGGGCATTTTCATAGTCTGTCACCTGAAGTGAATCGAAACGTGCTAATATCGAGGATATATTAAACGTTAACTGAATTCGGCCTCTGAGCCGCAGTTATCGTCGCGCGGGCAACGCATTTATTACAGGCGGATGCGATTGCAGGAACATGTCGGGGAGGATCGAAGCGAGCATACCGCAGTGCCCTGTGGCTGACAAGAACGGCTATCCGTACATCATACACCCGCTCACCGACGGCATACCTGAGGTCGAACCGGAGATGCTGGAGGAGGCGGCGGAATGGATGGCGGAAGTGTTCCCCGCCGATGCGGACGCGATCCTTGTGCCGGAGGCCATGGGGATCCCGCTGGCGGCCGCTCTGTCGCTGAAGGTCGGGGTTCCGTACTCCGTGATCCGCAAGAGGAGCTACGGTCTTCCGGGAGAGGTGCACGTGCGCTCCAAGACGGGCTACTCATCGTCCGATCTCTACATCAACGGCATCCGAAAAGGATGCAAAGCCGTGCTGGTGGACGATATTCTGAGCACCGGAGGCACATTGGAGGCCCTGGCGCCTGCGATCCGCGCGGCGGGGGCGGAGATATCCGCGGTCCTGACGGTCTTCGACAAAGGCTCCGCGAAGGATCGGTTGGAGCGGGATCTCGGCCTGACGATACGGCGCATGTTCGTTCTGAGCGTCGAGAACGGCCGTCCGAATGCCCGCAGAGCATGAGTTAGCTTCGCTCGATATAACTGTATCAAATCCGTTTACATACGGCAAAAGGGTCAAGGACCTGTGGAACCGGGTCTGTTCATCATCATCCTGCTGATGTGCATCATCGGCTCGGCCGCCGGATGCTTCACCGGCCTTTTCCCCGGTATCCACGTTAATACCCTCTCCTCCGTCATGCTGATCCTCTATCCTTCCATAAGCGGTTTCGTCTCTCTGATCGCGGATCCGCTGCACGCACCCATTCTGGTGTCTTCGCTGCTCATGTCGGCCGCCGTGGTGCATTCGTTCCTGGATTTCGTGCCGTCGGTGTTCCTCGGGGCGCCCGATCCCGACGAGGCCATGTCGGTGCTTCCCGGGCATCGGCTGCTGATGGAGGGGAGAGGCATGGACGCGGTCCGCGCCGCCGCGGTGGGGAGCATCGTCGGGGCGTCGGCGGCCGTGCTGCTCGCCGTGCCCGTGCAATATCTTATGCTGCAGGGCCTCGCCGACAGTTTGGAGGAGATCACGTTCTCGGTGCTCCTGTTCACGGTTGCGGTCATCATGATAAACGAACGCAGTTTGGCGAGAGCGGCATGGGCCGCGGCCATGATGCTCATCTCCGGGTTGATGGGAGCCGTGTGCATGAGCGGGATCATACCTTCATTCGGAATATTGGGAGAAGGGACCCTGCTGTTCCCTCTTCTCACGGGGCTGTTCGGAATGCCTGCCCTGCTGACCGCCGACAGGGGCGCCCGCATACCGGAACAGATCGACGGCGGCTCCGATCCGACGGGTCCGCTGCCGGCGCTCAAAGGCGTGGCCGTCGGATGCGTGGCGGGATGGTATCCCGGGATAACCGCGGCGGCGGGTTCGGCGCTGGCGTCGATCGTGCTTCCTGAAAGGGATCCGGCAAGATTCATATCCCTCACTGCGTCGATCGGCACTGTCACTGCGGTGTTCTCGCTGGTCACGCTTTCGGTGTCGGGAAGCGGCAGATCCGGGACGGTTCTGGTGATACGCGATATAGTGGGGGATATCGGAGGATTCTGTTCCGAAGAGTTCCTGATACTGCTTCTGAGCACCGCCATCGCCGCCGTCCTGGGATACTGCATGACCATAGCCGCAGGAAAGGCAATGGGGAGGGTCGCGGGCAGGATCGATATGGCAAAGGCCAACCGCGCCGCATTGGCGATCGTAACGGTATTGGTGCTTCTTCTCACCGGCCCTTGGGGGCTGGTGATCCTTGCATCGGCGACAGTGGTCGGATTCATCCCGCAGACGTCCGAGACGGATAGGGTGCCTCTTGCCGGCTGCCTCATCGTCCCGGTGTTGTTGTCGGAAGCGGGAATATCGATATTTTGACGCGGTCCGGAGAATAGCACGGCGTGTTCGTCGGAAAAAATAAAATGAAAATGGTTTGGCCGTCGTCAGACGCCGTCAATGATGCGTTTGCACCGGCGCGGCGGAAAACGCAGGCAGGACGGACCCGACAACATCCGTCGGGATATTGTCGGAGGCATACTTCTGCGAACCCACGGGGCCGCCGTTTTGGGATTCCTCCTCTTCTCCTTGGAATTCCTCTCCGTCGTCGGCTTCGTCAGAGCCTCCATTATCGCGGTCTCCTCCGCCGCCTCCGCCGCCTCCGCCGCCTCCGCCGCGGCCGCCTCCGCCGCCCCCGCCTTGCGGGGCCAGCGCGGCGCCCACCAGGATGGCTACGATCAGGATTCCCAGGGCCACAGCCAGAACGGCCGTCCTTCTCTTCTCTTTCTCGGTCATATCAATCCCTCTTCTCCCACAGGGGCGTGCGCCCTTTTGTCAAGAAGATACTTCAGCGGACGCAGGACGAAGTACGGTATGAAGAATATCGAATAGGCGATCAGACTGTCCGTCGAGGCCGCTGCGTGGTGGCCGCCCGAAATCGCGGTCCAAAAGATGAGCGCCGCGTGAACATACAGCCCGACGTAGAACACATACGACCATTTCTGCAGGCTCTTCCATTTTTTCGCGGTGAACAGCTTTCTGACAGAGTAGAATGAAGTTATCATCAGGGGTATCATCAGCGCAATGAGTATCAGCGAGTCTATCGACGCCACGGCGTACAGTCCGTTGCCTCTCATGCTCATCGGATCCGTGAACAGCTGCACGAACAGATTCGCATAGTTGGCGTTGTGCCCCAGCGACAGTATGCAGCCGATGATGGAAAGCTCTGCCCTGACATATATGAGCCTGCGGGTGAGGCGCCACTTCTTGGGCAGCACCCCAACGTACATCACCATCACGAACACGGCCACGGCAAGCGCCCCCTGGTTGATCGTGGATGCGATGTTGGTGCTGAACCATTGCGGCCACGAACCCGTGGCATGCATCATGCCCGCTCCGATTATGTATGCCGTTATCACGGCGGCCGCGATGTAGATCAGATGCGATCTTTTGTGAACCTGCTTGTGGAACAGGACGAACAGCGCGGTTATTGCCAGCGCTATCGCTATAGATGTTATGAATCTTATCATGGTTCCTCCTCTTTGCGTTCCGACGGCAGGTCCTGAGTGCCCGCTGCCGATAGACGCGCCCCAATGTTCGGTCGTGTCCCGCAAACGCTGTCGGCTCCGAATTTCAACTCCGGCACAGGGAGTGCAAACCGCATATGTACGGCCGGCACGGCTCTGACGCCCGAGCATTGACCGCTGTCGGAAACAGATTTAGGAATACCTAAATAAATAAATAGGTTTGCATGGCTAAGCAGAAACGCGACGCGGCGGATGCGGCAAACGCCGAATATGCCGCTTTGCGCGTGCATATAGGCGACTGTTTTAATAATCGGACGACCGTTGAACCTGTTATGGCATCCGAGAGGAGAGGCGCGGCGGGCATTCTTGCAGTGATCGCCGTGGTCTGCCTCATGGACGGTCTGGACGGCAGCGTCGTCAACGTAGCCCTTCCCACGCTGGCCGAGGGCTTCGGCACGGACACGGGGACCATCGCTTGGATAACCGTGGTGTACTTCCTCATGATGGCCGGCCTGCTCATGCTTTTCGCAAGGGTCGCCAACAACGGAGCGGTAAGGAAGGTCGCCGTGGCGGGCGTGGCGGTGTTCACCGTCGGTTCGCTGCTGTGCGGGATCTCCCCCAACTTCGAGACGCTTCTTGCCGCAAGGGGGATGCAGGGGGTGGGAGCGGCGATGATGGGCGCGGCAGCGCCCATGATGTGCGTGCGCCATCTCCCCAGAAACATGCTGGGGCTCGGCATGGGCGTCCTCACATTGGGATGCTCCGTGGGGTTCGCAGTGGGTCCGGCGGTGGGCGGACTGATAATCGATGCCCTTTCATGGCATTGGGTGTTCCTGATCAACGTCCCCGTCGGATTGCTGATGGTTCCGATGATACTCGCGCTGATACCGAAGGACGAGACATACGGGAAGAAGCCGCTGGACGCTAAAGGCGCGATACTTCTGTTTGCGGCCATAGCCGCCGGGTCGTTCGCCCTCGAGAGGATGCCCCACGGCTCCGAAAGGATGTGGGTGCTCCTTGCCGCCGCGGCCTGCGTGATATGCCTTGCGGCGTTCGTCGCGGTCGAACTCAGGCACAGGGAGCCGCTTCTGAACGTCAGGGTGTTCAGGCATCTGAAGTTCGACTCCCTCTTCCTGGCGTTCATGTGCCTCAACATAGCTTACATGGGCCTCCTGTATCTTCTCCCATTCTATCTGGAGGTCTGCATGGGATTCCGGTCGGCGGAGAGCGGCATGTATCTGTTCATACCGCCCGCAATAACCCTGTTGATATGCATGCCTATATCGAGATGGTCCGACCGCAGAGGCCGCAGAGTGTTCGCGGGGGTCGCGTGCGCGTCCATGCTGGCGTCGGCCGTCGCCATGTTCCTGTTCTCGCGGGACGGGGCGCTCCTGCCGCTGCTGTTCACGCTGTCGTGCATGGGCCTGACATGGGGATTCGCGGGAGGCCCGATGGCCAGCCGCATCGTGGAGAACACCGCCGAGGAGAGCCCCGAGATCGGCTCGTCCCTCATGAACGAGTCGATATACCTCGGAGGCACGATGGGGATAGCGCTGTTCGCCATGGTCTTCACCGTCGGCGCCAACAACGGGGTCGTCGACTTCAGAGATCTGACGCCCGACGTGTTCCTCGACGGATTCGTATTGTCTGCGGCGATATGCGCGGCAATAGCCGCCGTCTCCCTTCTGCTGTCTCTTGCGGTGAAGGACGTCAGAGCTTGAGGCATTCTGTTATTCGGTAATCAAGGATCTCATAATCGTCCGGATCGCCCATGGGGGACACGCTCCCGCACCCGACGCATCTGAACTTCTTTTCCTGTTCGCCGAATTGTCTGACGCAGGCTTCGGCAAGCCTCATGCGCCCGCCGCATCCGCGGCACCCGTACGAGGGCGTGAATGCCGTTCCGCCCCTCTTCCTAAGGAAAAAGAAGAAATGGCTCTGGGTCAGCCCGCAGTCTGAGCATATGAAATCGTCGTGTTTGTAGAAGAACTTCAGCGGAAGTTCGTCGCATTCGGCCAGCGCGTCGTACGTGGCCTCGGCCACCCTGTCGTCGAGGACGAGAAGCCGCATCGCCTCGTCGGAGTCGCGCCTTGCATATTGTGGCGTCCCCCACCCCTCCGGTATGCGGAACACCCTTGAAACATCGTAATTCAGCGCCGTGCCGTAGAGGAAGTCGTTCTCCACGCCGCATTTCCCGCAGACGTGCCTCGACCTCAGGACCACATCATCTTCTCCTGTCCGACGCCTTCCTCATGAATATTTCGGCATCGACGACGAACCTCTCATGCGTTCCGGACCCGATCGGCCCCGCCCCGTCGGATACGTCCACTCTGAACACGACCCTCGACCGGTCTATCTCCGTCACCTCGGTGACGCATAATATCTCGGAGCCTTCCGCAGACGGGGCGGTGTGGCAGATATCCAGGCGGCCGCCTACGGTGCTCTTCCCCGCATCCAGATGAGGTTCCAGGGACTCAAATGCGGTGCGCTCGATCAGAAGCACCATCTCCGGAGTCGCAAATACGGGAAGCGAGCCGCTCCCCACCGATGACGCCAAAGCATCCTTCGCGACCGTGAGCCGGCCCTCTCCTTTGATGCCTACGGACAGCATGGAGGGATAATCGGAACGATACTATTAATCAAATGCTGACGCATATGATTTAATTAAGCTGCGGCCATTAGGTAGGCAGGGGAATGAGATGGGATTGGAAGACGACCTCTTTACGGAATTGGCAGAACTCAGGGAGCAGATAAGGAGCGACCGCATGCTGTCCAACGGCAGGATGCCCATGGTGTGCTCGGACGAGGCCATGCGCGAGATGGCGCAGCGCGTGCCGACGAAGGCGGAGGACTTCTCCGCCATAACAGGCGTAGGCCAGAGGTTCGTCGAACTTTACGGCGACGACTTCCTTGGCGTGACCAAGAAGTACGCCATGACCGCCGCCAGAGGGTCCAACATGGACAACAGTCTGGCGCAGACGCTCCGCGAGCTTCAGAAGAAGCTGATAAACATAAGCAGAGGCAACCGCCTTCTGTTCCAGGCCAAGATATACAAGAAGAACGCGTTCGATCTCACAACCATTCCCGGCTTGGATCTCATGGGCCTCCTTTTCGGAAAGAAATCGTCCCTCAAGCTGTGCGACACCACGAAGAGCCAAGACGACCTCCGTTTCTACAGACATCTCAACGAGATCATAAGGGAGGTCAACAGGGATCTGAGGGACAAGGGGCAATACGATCTCTATATAGCGTATCCTTTCATAGAAGGCAGGCTTCCCGGCAACGAGGACTTTGACGTGCGCGCGCCCCTCGCCCTCTTCCCGGTGACGCTGGAGAAGGACGCCAAGAGCGTGGTGCTCAAACTCGACGACTCCAGGGACGTGGTCTACAACAACTCTTTGGTCCTGGCGTTCATCAAGTTCGGAGGCAGGAACCGCCCCCTGCCCAACAACGTCATCGACGACTACACCGCCGAGGACTTCGCCGCGAACCTCGTCGCGTTCTACGAGGAGCAGGGATTCCCGCTGGAATGCTCCTACGGCCTTCCGGTGCCGTTCAGGGAGTACAAAGCGGGGGAATTCCCGAAATACCTTCCCGGCGACCTTCACGTCGTTAACAACATCATCCTGGGAAAATATCCCACGTACTCAAGCTACATTCAGAGGGACTTCGACGAGCTCATCGCGGGAAGGGAGATCAACGCGGTGCTTGAAGATCTCGTCAAAGACCTCAACACTGGGGACTTCTATTCCGAGGCGCCCGGCCCGCTGTCCCTCCCCGATCTGAGGGAGAAGGGGATGGAGGCGTCGGAGGTGGACATAACCTACATCAACTCCCTGAACAGCGCGCAGGAGAATGTCATCACCGCCATAAACAAGAATGATGAGCTGGTGGTCCAAGGACCCCCCGGGACCGGCAAATCCCAGGTCATAACCGGACTCATAACATCCGCCGTGAACAGCGGGAAGACGGTGCTGATGGTGTCGGAGAAGAAGACGGCGCTGGACGTCGTCTACTCCAGGCTCGGAGGCCTCTCGAAATACTGCCTCATGATCGACGACGTCGGCAACAAGGAGAGCTTCTATCAGCAGCTGGGATCCATGCTGGAATCGGGATTTCCCACCAGAGGCGCGGACATAGTGACGATATCCGAGAGCATCGACCGCGACGTATCCGTCCTCTCGAACATAGCGGACACGATCTACCGCCCCGGAGAGTTCGGCATAGAGCCGTACAAACTGTACTCCATGGACCGCTGGCTGGATCTGGAGGACAAAGTGCAGTTCGAGACGTACAAACAGATCAAATCCTCCGTCACGTCGAACATGCTGTCGCTGAAATACACGGAGATCGAGGAGCTGCACCGCAAGTTCGGAGACAGGGTGCTGGTGAGCAACTTCGGAGAATATTGCGGCTGCGTCGAAGCGGTCCCCTGGTTCCCCCTTGTGAAGCCCGACCTGTCGGAGTACAGCGTGGGGGAGATGAAGGCCGACCTCATGAACATTGAGAATCAGATGATCGACTGGCGCGGCAAAGGGTTCCTGTCGAAGATGTTCTCCAAAGGCAAGGTCACCCGCGAGGCGACGGTGTTCCTGGACAAATATTTCAAATCGTATGGCGAGAGAACGGTGCAGCTGGTCATGGACGACCCCGGCAAGATGGTCACCGACCTGGACAGATACGACACGTACGCGTCGAAGGCCACAGTGTACGACAAGCTCACCGAGAACGAGAAGATATACGGCCGCGACGCCCTGAAGCTGATCAAGGAGAACAAGTCCAAGTTCGAGGAGAACAACGACCTGATATACAGATACATACTGAACGACCATCTTCAGAGATTCGACGCCGCGAACAAAGCAGTCCTTCAGGAGATACAGGACTTCGACAGCATCGTGGCGGACATGGACCGCAAGATCCAGGAGAAGAAGAAGATCACCCGCAACAGGGTGGAGGAGATCCTTCAGGAGAACCTCCGCTACATAACGGAATCCAAGAGGCGCGGCGACATTGTGAGGATCATAGAGAACAAAAGGAAGTGGAGCCTCAACAAGTTCGTCAACCGCTACAGCTACGAGCTGTTCAAAGGCGTCAAGATCTGGCTGCTGACCCCCGAAGTGGTGTCGGAGATAATGCCCCTTGAGATGGGGCTCTTCGACATGCTGATATTCGACGAGGCGTCGCAGATGTACGTGGAAAAAGGGATACCGTCGATATACCGCGCAAAGAAGGTCGTCGTGGCAGGCGACCACAAGCAGCTCCGCCCCTCCAGCCTCGGATCGGGGCGCATGGAGTACGGGAGCGACGACGATGACGACGAGGACTACGAGGACTCGGCGGTCCTGGAGGAAGAGAGTCTTTTGGACCTTGCGAGGTCGCGCTACGACAACATCCTCCTGAACTTCCACTACCGTTCGAAGTACGAGGAACTGATAGCATTCTCAAACTACGCCTTCTACGGCGGGAAGCTGTACGTGTCGCCGAACGTCCTGCAGCCGGAGAGGCCGCCCATAGAGATGTACAGGGTGGAAGGCCTCTGGGACAAAAAATCCAACGAGGCTGAGGCCCGCAAGGTCGTCGAACTCCTGAAGGACTTCTTCAGAAGCAGAAGGGACAACGAGACCGTGGGGATAATCACATTCAACGTGTCCCAGAGAGACCTGATAAACGACATGATCGACGAAGAATCTTCGAAGGATCCGGAATTCGGAAAAGCGGTCAACGAGGAGATGAAGCGCTTTGACAGCGGAGAGGACGTGGGGTTGTTCATAAAGAACATCGAAAGCGTCCAAGGGGACGAACGCGACGTGATAGTGTTCTCCGTGGGATATGCGAAGAACAGCGAAGGGAAGCTGATGCAGAGGTTCGGATGGCTGAACAACAGAGGCGGCGAGAACCGCCTCAATGTGGCCATAAGCCGCGCCAAGAAGAAGATCCACATAGTCTCCTCCTTCGACCCCGAAGAGCTGCAGGTGGAGAACTCGAAGAACGACGGCCCGAAGATACTGAAGAAGTACCTCCAATACGCACAGGCCGTAAGCAACGGCCGGAAGGATCTTGCGGCCAGCATACTGCTGTCCTTCACGGACAGCAAACAGAGATCCGTTCAGCCCATAACCGGGGACGCCCCGATAACCGAGCGGGTGTACAACGCGCTGCTGCGCAAAGGATACACCGTGGAGAAGAACGTCGGCATCGGAGGATACCAGATAGACCTGGCCATAAAGCAGGACGGGAAGTTCATCCTGGGGATCGAGTGCGACAGCAACATCTACGAGATGTCCGACTCCACCAGGGAGAGGGACTACCACCGCCTGAAGTATCTGGAGTCCAGGGGATGGCACATCCACCGCGTGTGGACCCCGGGCATGTGGAAGGATCCTCAGCGCGAGATAAGCAACATCATCAGGGCGATCGAGCGCACCCAGGCCTGAGCCGCGCCTCGGTCACCTTCAGGGTGCCGCTGCTCGATCTGACGTCTTCGGTGCAGGATACGATCTCTATCGGGCATGAATGCAGAGGAGAGTCCAGGGTGAGCGATTCGTACTCCCCGCCCTCTCCGATGACGCTGATCCCATGCTTGGGGCGCAGAGCGCGCAGGGCCTCCGCCGCGCCTCGGTCGATGGGGCGGCCGAGCCACGATCTGTCCAGGCCGTCAGCGTAATACCCTATTATCACCGCCTCTATCCCCGAGTCGATTATCTCTTCGAGGACGATGTCCTGATCCTTTCTCCACAGCGGGGCGATGAGCTTCAGGTTCAGGTCGCCGCAGACGGCGTTCATCCGATCCCACTGATAGTCCGACCACACCGCGCCGGCAACGACGCCTTCCGCATCGAGTCCGGACAGAGCGTTTCTGAGACCCTCCATGTCGCCCTCCTCGGTGCCGGAGCTGGAGGCCCTTATGAGTTCGACGCCCATGGACTCGGCCATGAGCGGCACGACGTTGAGGTTCGGAGTGTGGAATATCCAAGATTCTTCGTCCTCGGGGACGATGTTCACGATATAACGGACGTCATGCCCCATCTGCACGGCGAGATACATCGCCAGCGTGGAGTCCTTACCGCCGGAATACAGTGCCGCGAGACGCATATGCAGTCATTATTTGCGGATGATATAATGGTTGACATGCGCGATCCGAAGACCTTGCGGCCGGAAAACAAACGATCCCGCCTGCGGCCCGCCCGCCCGATCATGCGGAAGCAGAGGATCAACGGTCGGAATAAACTTTCACGCTGTCCACATATATGCTGCAGTGGATCCTTATAAATCCGGCGGTAATGACGGCATTCACACTTTCTCCGCTCTGAAGTTTCGACATCAGGCTGCCTGCCACAGTTCCTTTTTGGCTGTCAACCAAACATCCGTCAATGTAAAGTTCCGCCGAATAGCCTCTTTTCCTGACCGTGATCGCATGGCCGTTATGATCTGCATTCCATGTCCGCATCGCAATTGCATCCGCAAAGATCATTATAATACCGACCCTGCAAAATAGGAAATGCGCAGGCTCAACCGCACTTTGTGCGGAATTGTGATTGCGCCAAACCCTCCGAAACCACAAGCCCGCCGGACCAAAAAATCCTCCCAAGACAAGCTTTGTCCGTACGATATAAATACAATTATTACGGTGGCACCATCAGGTGGAAACGATGTCGACGGAATCATTCTATGATTTGCTGGTTATAGACACGCCCGAGAAGTGGCGCGGGATCGAAAAGGCCTATGCCATATACAAAGAGAGAGGCCACCTGAAACCCGATCCGGAGATCATGAAGAGGTTGGCAGAAGACAAAGAATACCTCAGGAATATGAAGAACGAAAACAAGTGAACATATCGACCTATCTGAACGGAGCAAGCTCAGGAAAAAGCCACAGATGTCCTGAGTTTCGGAAATAACCCTCCTCAAGACTAGTTTTGTCCGTACGATATAAATACAATTATTACAGTGGCACCATTAGGTGGAAACAATGGCGACGGAATCATTCTATGATTTGCTGGTTATAGACACGCCCGAGAAGTGGCGCGCAATCGAAAAGGCCTATGCCATATACAAAGAGAGAGGCCACCTGAAACCCGATCCCGAAATCATGAAGAAGCTGGCAGAGGACGAAGAATACTTCAAAGATCCTAAGAATTGGCCCAACGTCAAGTAAGTTCCGGTTCTCTGAACGGAACAAGCTCAGGAAAAAGCCATGCACATTCCGAGTTTCGGAAAAACCCTCCTGAAGACAGGTTTTGTCCGTACGATATAACTACCACTACCACAGTGACATCATCAGGTGGAAACACTGTCGACGGAATCATTCTCCGATACGCTGGTTATAGACACGCCCGAGAAGGCGCGCCAACTCGCATTGGCATTTGCTCTCGCTGAAAAAAGAGGCCGCGTAAAACCCGACCAAGCAATTCTGAAGAAGCTGGCCGAGGACGAAGAATACTTCAAAGATCCAAAGAATTGGCCCAACGTCAAGTAAGTTCCGGTGCACCTCGAGCTTGGAACCCCGGACGATTTGCACTCATGCGCCCCTGCGTTCGATTGCCCTGAAAGGGATGATTGGGGATTTTCCAGAATATGATGGCATGTCTATGACACATCACAAAGTCTGCGATTGCAGAACAATTCAATTCCGGGCATCGGCATCTTAACGCATGCACAATCCTCAATGCAGTTTGCGCAAACCTATTAACTGTAGTCGCGCCCCCTAAATATCGTGTTGCGGTGGTATCTGCCGAGGGAAACAATGTCGACGGATTCATTCTATGATATGCTGGCTATAGACACGCCCGAGAAGGCGCGCCAACTCGCATTGGCATTTGCTATCGCTGAAAAAAGAGGCCGCGTAAAACACGACCAAGAAATTCTGAAGAAGCTGGCCGTGGACGAAGAATATTTCAGGAGCCTGGAGCATGAGCCTGAAAATAAGTAAGCTCCACAACATCCCTGCT
>JAITQH010000126.1 GCA_031288985.1 Candidatus Methanoplasma sp.
CCCTCCAAACATATGATCTTGGAGACCCCAAGATCGCTGAGGACGCCCAATATCGCAATGGCCAAGGCGTAGCACTGTTCCGGCGGGGGCGCGATCTCGGAGGTCACGATGACAAGGTCTCCCCCCGGCTCGTCCGCCCCGTTCCTTGCGCAGCCGTATATCCGTATCGGAGGGTAAGGAATGCCGCCCTGTATCATGCAGTACGGCGGCAGGTCGGGGGATGCGATGCCGGCGATCACTGACATTTTCATCTCTCTGATGACGAAGCTCGACAGTATCGATCCGACAAGCCCTATGCTGGGCAGTCCCACGAGCGCGGTGGGATTTTCGTACTTGGCGTCGCTGTAACGCATGACCCTGACTTCGGACATTGCCCGCTGATGGCGTTGAACATATTAATTACCAGCACAGTACGGGGAATCCATGAGCGGAGAAATAACAGAATTGAGGACGCCTGCGGGGATACCCGTCATCGTGGGGCGGAACACGGACAGCGGAAGCGCAGGCTACATGGTGGCCGTCAGGACGGGGTCCAGGGACGAGGATCCCAAGGTCGGAGGAATATCGCATCTTCTGGAGCACGTGGTGTTCAGAGCGACGAAGGGATATTCCTCGTACCAGATGGCAAAAGACATGGAAGGCGCAGGCGGGGAGCTGAATGCGTTCACGGGCAGGGAGGCGACGGCGTTCTACGGCATAACCATCAAAGAGACGGCCGATGTCGCGAGAGAGATGGTGGCGGAGATAGTTGCCAAGCCCCTGATAGAAAAGGACGACGTCGAACTCGAGAAGAAGATCGTCCTGCAGGAGCTGAGCATGATAGAGAACGAACCCGAGTCGTACATACACGACCTCTTTGCAAACAATCTTTGGAGAGGGCACCCCCTGTCTCAGGACGAAGGAGGCAGCCCCGACATAGTCAGCAGGCTGGACCACCGGGATCTGAGATCCTACTACGAGGAAGGATACGGGGTTCCCAACCTTTCGGTGTTCGCCGTCGGGAACGTCGACCCCGAAGAGACGGTCTCATGGGCCGCGGAGAGTTTCGACGGCATGGCCGCCGCGCAAAGGAAACGCACCCCGCCGCCCACGCCGACGGCGAAATACTTCTTCAAGAAGAACAGGTCGGAGCACTGCAATGTGGCCATGGGATTCCCGGCCTACGCCCCGGGCCATCCTCTGAGGACCGCGTCCGCGCTCCTCGCCGGAGTATTGGGATCGTGGACGAGCTCCAGGCTGTTCCAGGAGGTCAGGGAGAAGAGGGCGTTGGTGTACTCGGTCCATACGATGCTCGATCAGAGTTCGGACGCAGGCGCGCTGTGCACTTTCCTTTCGTCCACGGACGGGAACACCGTGGAATCCATCGAGACCTCGGTGAAGACATTCTCCGCCTTCAAGAGAGAAGGATTGGAGAAAGGGGAGCTGGAGAGGACCAAGCGTCTGATAAAAGGGGCTTTGGTCAGAGCGGCGGAATCCACCGAGAGGGGGATGTACATGCTTGCAAGGGATCACATGCTCGACGGAAGACCCAAGACCCTCGCCGAGCGTTTGGAAGCCATTGACGCCGTGACGGAAGAACAGGTCATGAAGGTAGCCGGCGAGCTGATGCGCGCCGACAGGCTCAACATAACGGCTCTCGGGAAAGGGAACCGCGGCATCAGGACGTTCGACCTTTCAGGCTTGGATCTCTGAGAGGCCGCCATGCGCCGGCCGTCAGGCGGCCGGCGCATCTGCAAAACGCCCCGCGTCAACTCGGGACCCCATCGGCCGCAGGATCGCGGGGGCGGAGGTCAGCCCGAGGATCCGAATTCTTTTATGACATGGATGACGGCATCCTTGGCATCGGCCACGGCCGCGGCGACGGCGGGGGTCATGATCTCGCCGACGGTCTGAAGATCCTCCACCTCCACGGCGACGAACTTTACGGCCAGAGGCATCATGTCCGGCTCAAGCTGCCTTCCCAGTTTCAGGGCCGTCGCGAGGTTGACGTCGTGGGCGGGGACGTCGGCTACGGTCCCGTCAAAATCTTCCGGGTCGAATATGAGCACAGTTCCGGGAGCGTACTCCCCTGTCTTGATGGCATCGACTATCACCGCATAGCTGTATCCTCTGACCATCGGAATGATCTCCAGACCTCCGACGGCCTCCTGAAGAGCGTCCACACCCGGAAGCCCTTCCCTCTCCACGGCCTCGGAGGCCTTCAGGCCCACCGCGTCGTCGGACATTATGGGGCTTCCGAGTCCTATCACGACCGTTCTGCCGTTCAATCCTTTCATTGTTTGAGTGATGCAGACCAACCTATTATCATCTGCGGTCATGCGTTCCGCGGATCTTCATATTTAGGAAAGAGGTTTGGAAACGGTTTCAGGCCCCGTCTCACGCTTTGCGCATGTATGCACGCACCGTGAGGGGGGCGAAGATAAGCACTATCACTGCCGCGCCCGCGATCGACAGCCACAGGTCGTTGGTGATGGCGGCCCCGTTCACGAGTTCGCGCACGGCCGTCACAAGGTAAGACACAGGGTTGACGGTCGCCACCGTCTCCAAGAGAGGAGGCAGGGTGTCCACCGGCACAAAGGCGTTCGACAGGAACGTCAGAGGGAACAGGATGATCATCGATATCCCTGTGACGCCGGCAGCCGATCTGACCATCACGCCTATGAGCGCGAATATCCAACTTATGCACCAGGCCACCGCAGTCACCAGCAGCCCTGCCGCGAGGATTCCGATCAATCCGCCCTCCGCCCTGAGTCCCATGACGGCCCCCATGGCGAACGTGAGTGCGACCACAATCGCATAGCGGACTATGTTGGCCACGGACGCGCCCGCGAGCGGCGCCGCTCTGGCGATGGGCAGAGACCTGAAACGGTCAAACACTCCCTTGTCCATGTCGTCCCTCAGCCCCGCGCCTGTGGAGACGGACCCCATGATCACGGACTGCACCAGGATTCCCGGTATCAGCAGCGGCAGGTAGCTTACGGGGTCTCCTGATATCGCACCGCCGAATATGTATGCGAACATCAGCGTGAAAAGTATCGGTTGTATGAGCACGTCCGCCAACTCTTCGGGCCTGCGTCTGATCCGGAGGAGTACGCGATAGGCCATGACCGATGTCTGCCGCACGGACTCCCGCAGTCCCGCGCGGTTGGCGGTCTTCCCGTGCGCGGCGTCGGTCATGGCTCTCCCTCCGCCGCGTCTTCGGACGTTTTTCCGGTGATGGCCATGAAGACCTCGTCCAACGTCGGTTTTTTTATTGTGATCGTCTGCACCCCGAGGCCCGCCTCTCTGAATCTTATGAGCAGGTCGGTCACGGCCCCCGCTCCGGCGATCGGGGCGACTATGTGTCCGGCATCCGTGATCTTGGGCGTGACCCCAAGCACGTCGGACGCGATTTCCCGCGCCCGGGCCGATTGGTCGCGGGATTCCATGGCAAGGATCAGAGTGGACGAGCCCACGGAGCTCTTGAGCTCGTCGGGCGTGCCCTCGGCGATCACCTTGCCGCGGTCTATGACCGCTATGCGGTCGGCGAGGTTGTCCGCCTCGTCAAGGTATTGCGTGGTGAGCATCACTGTGGAGCCTTTTGCGGCCAGGGTGCGTATGGTGTCCCACATCTGCGCCCTGGTCCTGGGGTCGAGGCCGGTGGTCGGCTCGTCCAAGAACATCAGGGCGGGGACCACTATCAGGCTCGCGGCGATGTCAAGGCGCCTGCGCATCCCGCCGGAGAACTTGGACAGCGGCCGGTTCGCGGCGTCCGTCAGCCCGAACTCTTCAAGGAGCTCCGCCGCCCTTTCGGCGGCCTTCTTTCTTTTGAGGCCCAGCAGCATCCCGAATACGATCAGATTCTCCGTCGCCGACAGCGACTCGTCCACAGAGGCGTACTGTCCCGTAACGCCTATCATCCTGCGGACCGTGTGCGCTTCCTTCCTGACGTCATGGCCGAACACTTTGGCGCTTCCGCCGTCGGGTTTCAACAGGGTCGCAAGGATGTTGATCGTCGTGGTCTTGCCGGCGCCGTTAGGGCCGAGGACTCCGTATATGGAACCCTTCGGAACGCGCAGGGTGACCCCGTCCACGGCCCGATTGTCCCCGAACATCTTGACCAGGCTGTCGATCTCGACGGCGTACTCGGTCATTTCTCGGCCTTCTTGTTTCCCGTGCTGTCGCAAAGGACGTAGAGGGACGTCTTGAACTCCCCAAGGATGCTCATGAGCTCCTTATTTTTCTCTTTGTCCTTCTCGGACATCACGGTCCTGACCAGCGCCATCACTTCGGAGATCTCGTTCCTGATCTGGCTCATCTCCTTGAAGTTGGCCATGTCCCAATGCCCTGCGAACTTCTCGTCCATCTTCTTTGTGAAGGCGAGGCCTTCCTCGGTCAGTTCGTAGGTCTTCCGGTCGTCGTCGGTGAGCATCCTCACGAGGCCCTTTTTCTCCAAGGCGTCCAACGTGGGGTATATGGATCCCGGGCTGGGGCGCCATGCGCCGAGGCTGCGCTCTTCGAAGCTCAGGATGATCTCGTATCCGGTCTTCGGGCCGTCCCGAAGCACCATCAGCACCATGGGTCCGACGCTTCCGCGCCTTGCCCGGAATCCGCCGAGGTTCGCAGATTCCCTTCTGGGGGATTCTCCTCTGCAGTGGCCGTGATGGTCGTGATCTCCGCCGTGCCGGTTCGGTCCTCCGAACCCAACGGGGCCTTCGTCGAAGAAGGCTCCGTATCTGTCTGTGTTGAAATTATACATTTCTTTCTCCTTTGTTGTTCGTATATGCTCTTCGGTTTGGAGCTATTACGATATATCGTTATTGTAATTTCAAGTATAAAGATATATCGTTATAGACAGAACACAACCGATCTCCCCGCGCCCCGGCCGTTGAACATTCCGGCGCCGGCAACACCAGGCTCATTAGCAAAATATTACAAATAAGTATTACTTTGTACATAAATAATATATATTTTGTAATATTATTGAGAATATGCGAGCTGTTCGCACGGAGTAAAATGAAATGTGGTTGATCATCACTGCTTTGGCCGCTTTGGCGACCACGGGCGCATACGCAACGGTGACGGACAAATACCGGCTTGGGCCGCTGTCCATGGTGCTGTGGGTGCTTTCTGCGTTCATATTCGTAGACCACACGCTCGGATGGGCCGCCGAGGGCGGAGAATATCTTGAGGTCGGTCTTGACCCCTTCCTTCTGAGCATCGCAATGCTCATCCCGATATTCGGCGTGTGGGAAGCATACATACTGACGGACAAGATCAAGTCGCGTGCATCATGCGAACGCGCCGAACCTTCCGCGGAGGCATTGTAATGGCATGCTTCCTTGTGGCGGCGGCGCTCGGTGCGGTAACGACCGTGTTCGGAAAGAGCATACCCGAGAAATATCACATCGGTTGGTTGAACATAGCGATATGGGGATCGGTGCTGGCATTGCTGGTCGAACACATATGGCACGGAGAGGTCGTCCCATGGATCCCTTTCCTTACGGCCATGAACGATCCCGGGGACACATCGGCGATGCTCCATGAGATGCTCACCATCGGAGTCCCTATGATGCTTTCCGCCGTGCTCGTGTGGGGCGCGGCGGTGATCCTGTACAACAGGCTGACAGACGCGGACGCAAAGGTGATCGATGCATCCGGCTGACTGTGACCTCACCTCCCAAACCCCTTACCCGCCGGCGGGCAACCGGCCCATTCATTCGTGCCTCCAAACCTTTTCCCTGCCGGCAGGACGCCGGCAGGTTTTCATTTCATTCTTGGCGTGCGAAACGCTCTCCCGCCCGCATCCGAAGATCGTTCGGACAAGATTTTTTCAACTCCCTGCACAATGACCCTGTGTGAAACTCACGGTCAGGACGGAACAGGTGATCAACGGCCGCGCCGTGACCAACCGCCAGCTGGAGACGTTGGCGGCCGTCGACGAGACGGGCAGCAAGACCGCGGCGGCCGAAAAGCTGGGCCTGTCCGTGCCGGTGGTCCACAGGTACATAGCGGCGATCGAGGACGCCGCCGGATCTCCGCTCACAGTCTCCACTCCGAAAGGGACCGTTCTCAACGAGGACGGAAAGAAGATAGTGGAGACGTTCATCAGCACAGAGAAAAGGTGCTCCGACGACCGCGGGTTCACTTTGTGCTGCACCCCGGTCACCGAAGATCTTCTTATGTCCGTCCTTTCCGCCCTAAGAATGACGGATGCGGAGCTGGTCATCTCGGACGACGTGCACAACATCAGGATGATGAAGGAAGGCCTTGCCGACCTGGCGATAGTCGACGACCCTCTGTATCTGTTCGACGCGGAGGAGTTCGAGGGAGAGGAGATAGGATACATGGGGATGGTGTTCGTGGACAACGGCCCTTCGTTCGTAAGATACAGGTACGGCGCCCAGAGGGTGGCGTACATGTTCCTGGACACGATGGGAAGGAAGTACACCGTGGACTCGGAGACGTGCTCGCTTCCGGAGCTGCTCGGATCCAACAAGAGCTTCTTCGTAGACGAGTTCCTTCTGATGAGGAAAGGCCTCAAGATGCGCAGCGCGGTGGATCCGAAGATCCTGCGCCATGCCATAACCGCCATATTCCGCAGGGAGACGAAGACCACTTCCAAGATAATCAAGGCCCTTCAGGCAAGAAACATAAAATAACTATTACCGTTTTAGGTAATACTGTTTATTTAATATAATCTCTGTTTAAATATTTTGAGGGAATTTCCGACACAAGGTGATTGATTACGGAGATAAAATCCAACCCGGAATTTGAGAAGAGGGTCGCTGACCTTGGGGGCGCAGACGTGAAGATGTGCTTCCAATGCGGGACGTGCACCGCAGGATGCCCGTCAGGAAGGCGCACCTCCTACAGGGTCAGGAAGCTCATGAGGCTTGCGCAGCTCGGACAGAAGGACGAGATCGTGAACAGCGAGGAACTGTGGGAGTGCAGCACCTGCTACACCTGCGTCGAGAGATGCCCCCGCGCGGTCCCCATAGTGGACGTCATCGTCGCTCTCAGGAACATTGCGGTTTCCGAGGGCCACATCTACGACAACCACAAGAAGACCGCTCAGAACCTCTACAGGATCGGGCACACCGTCCCGGTCAAGAGCGAAATATCCGAACTCAGGAAAAGCCTGGGCCTCCCGGAGAACCCCCCGACCGTTCTTTCCAACAAGAAAGCCCTGGAAGAAGTGGACATAATCCTGAAAGCCGCAGGATTCGACAAGATCGTGGAGTGATTCAAATGGCAAAATACGCATTCTTCCTTGGGTGCATCGCACCCCTCAGATACCCCGGAGTGGAGAAATCCACCAGAGTGGTCTGTGAGAAACTCGGCATAGAGCTGGTCGAACTCGTCGACGCAAGCTGCTGCCCGGCGCCCGGCGTCATAAAATCGTTCAGCAAAGAATCCTGGATCGCGGCCGCCGCAAGGAACCTGGCCCTCGCAGAGGAACAGGGTCTTCCGATCGTCACCGTGTGCAACGGATGCTACGGATCCCTGTTCGAGGCGGCCCACGAGCTCAACCACCACCCCGAAGTGCTGGCCAAAGCCAACGAGTACCTTGCGAAAATAGGCAAGAAGTACAACGGGACCACCAAGGTCTACCACTTCGCCGAGATCCTGTACAGGGAAGTAGGCATCGACAAGATCAAAGAGAAGGTCACCAAGCCCCTGGAGTACGGCGTGGCGACGTTCTACGGATGCCACTTCCTGAAGCCCAGCGAGATAAAGGAGCTGGACGACCCCGAGAACCCCCACATGTTGGACGACCTCGTGGAGGCCACCGGAGCGAAGAGCCTGCCGAGAAAGCAGAAGACGCTGTGCTGCGGATCGGGCGGAGGCCTCAAGGCGGCCTTCCCGAACGTCGCAAAGGAGTTCACCAAGACGAACTTGGAGAACATCAAGGAGTCCGGCGCGCAGTTCATCATCGACGTGTGCCCCTTCTGCCACCTGCAGTTCGACACGATCCAGGGCGACCTGGGGTACAACATACCGGTGCTCCACCTCTCCCAGCTGTACGGCATCGCCTTCGGCATGGACGAGAAGGAACTGGGCCTGTCGGCGCACGTTGTGCCCGTGGTCCTCTGAAACCAAAACGGGGGTCCGCCCCCGTCTTTCTTACAATTTTTATCGCTTTTCAAGCTGTGCGTGCGGCGCATTGCAGCCTCCGCATCCGTTGCCGCGGCCGCGCGCCCCGCAAGATTGACCGACTCGTCAAAAAATACTTTCCAAAATCACAAAGAATCCGCAATGCGGGAAGTTTGAATCAATCATTCCGCCCCGCAGCACTCATTTTGAACAGTCCTTCTTCCAAATCCATCTCAGTCCACATGACATACTCAACACCGCTCTCAATTGCAAACTCCTCTGCCGCTTTCTTCTTGTCTATGACAACCGGATCCTCAACCATATTTCCTCCTTTGACCTCAATCAGTTGATACGTCCCATCCGTTTTGCGTGCTAAAAAGTCCGGATAATAGTGTCTCAGGCAGTTGGATACGGAGTCGATGTATGGAATGGACAGATCGCCTTGGCCGCCGGTGAACATGCCTGTAAAATATATTTCGTCTATGCTGTTCTCTCTTAGACATCGATGGAAGCATTCGCGTTCAAGTATGGAGTCGAAGCAATACGTGTCTGCATGGAAGCTTTTCTTGGCTTCCGAAGGTTTGACATCGTCTATGCCCACTATCATCTTCGGGTTGGCAGAGAACGTGTAATATCCTGAGGCAGGCTCCCTCAGAAGCGTCATCTCATGGTTGTACGAGATTGTGGCGCACTCGACCTCATACAACGTGTTGAAGATCTTAGGGATCAATATGTCGTACAGAATCTCGTTGTATTCGTTCAACGCACCCAGTATTGTTTCGATGCCGTCTGTTGATTCTTCCAATATTTTTGCTGTGAGGATGCAGGACACGTTGAGATAGCGTGCTATCTCTCCGGTCAGTGAGAACGCACTGTATTTCATGGATTCTTTGGCATTGTTGATTTTCTCACCCATTATCATGGTTCCGCCGATTATGCCATCCTTCCTGAGCATGACTGCGTCATATCTTGACATATCTGTGCTCCCGATTCCGAAGTCGATGGGGGCAACATACGCCTTCTCATGCAGGTTGTACTTGTGCTT
>JAITQH010000014.1 GCA_031288985.1 Candidatus Methanoplasma sp.
CCTTATTCATATATCAGTTTCCTCTCATGAGATATCGTCTCTGCAAAGCTTGGACTCGCAGATCTTTCGAACACTATGTCCACTTCCGTGCCCAATGCTCCTTCCAGATCGGTCATGAACTTGGACAGGCATATAAGGCCGTGGATGTCTCCGGGCACGATGCAGAAATCATGGTCGCTGTCATCGGTGTAATCTCCTCTGGCCCTGGATCCGAACAGGTACATCCGCTCGACGCCGTATTTCAAGGCGATGGGTGCGACTATCCCACGTATCCTCTCAACCTCCGAATCGGACTCGTCCATGATACGTAATCGGTTTAATGATATATACAGCCCCACGTGGATTTCCCGAGGGAATTCAGAGCTTCAGAACAGATCTAAAACAACTCAAGCGCGGCGCGGACGGAGGGATCGACGCTTCCAACAGTCGTCAATCATTAACATTAGGTTTTTGAAAAACAACACAGTATTAGACCGAATAAGTGTTAAATATTGCGGATGCGTGCGCACGTTTGAGGGTTGCCCATGGCGGCCCAGTGGAGGGATGTGGTCCCTAGATCACTCACCTTCACATTCATTTTGGGAAAACCTTGATGCCATATTTGTCGAATTCGTAATCGCCGACGAATCGATTTCTTATTTAATGATATATACGGCCCCACGTGGATTTCCCGAGGGAATTCAGAGCTTCAGAACAGATCTAAAACAACTCAGGCGCGGCGCGGATTCAGGTTTGAAGTGCACAGTGCAATATGCTTTTATTCACTCGCCATCGTCTTCGTATATGGTGTTGTCAACAGATGTTCTTGCATCGCGGTACATGGCAAGACCGTAGTCTATTATGCTTCCGTCGCCGGCGCATCTCCAAGGCATGTCTGCATGGGAGATCTTCTCAATATCAACGCCGTTCATGTCGCTGTACCTTGATATCGCGCTGTCTATGGTTTCCAGTTCCACTTTGGACAGCTCACTTGTGTCCGGGCAGGATAGCGACGTATACCGATGCTGAGTGTGATTGTACGATGAACCTTTGGCGCTTGAAACCAAGCCCTCATCCGCAAGGACTCCGAGCCGTCCGTCATAATCAAGAGGCACAGGGCCATGGGACAGCCTGATGTAAGTGTGGCCCGTGATTGACTCGCAGGTCTTTTCGTAGTGGTCGAAGTCGCTGAAATAGCAGAGTTTGCAAAGCACCTCGACGCCCACATTCTTCTTGTCTCCGCATCTCCAAATGATGTAGTGGAGCATGCGGTCGAATTTTGTCAATTTGACCATTTAGATTCCAAGCCCGATAATATAAATGACCTCTCATAGTATAAGCATATCCGATTCACGGCCTTATTCGGTGTGAGTTCCTACGGAGTCATTCCAAAACTTTGAACCCGCTAAATGTTTACCCATATGCAATAGATCTTGATTATTGATGTTATATCACACACTGCGGGCAATGAGAAATATTACTGCACCGATCCCGGGATGAGGTCTGCACTCATAAGATATGAGAGGCGGGGCGTGGGAAGGGTGCCGGAGAATATTGTTTACATCGAACCCATGCGCAGGGGATGCGACGCGGCCGCCGGTGCCCGGATTGTATCTTATTTCATCCTGCGCATACCGATGCGACGTTTTACGGAACTGTTTTTGACTGTGGATCGGATGCGGTGCAAGATAAGGCAACGCTGTTATCAAAGCGTTATCTGTTTCAATGCTTTTGATGGATAATTGCATATTATTGTAATATCTTTCTGCACAGTACTTTTAGATGCTGGCCGTATCGGTTTGATGCCTGTTTTTTATCGGCGCATAAAGCAGATTGTATGATGAATCCATGCAATGTAAAACGTAAACGGCTTGTGGCCGTCCGGGTCTTTTGCAGCATCTGTATGCATCCGATTCTCACGGCTGCCGATCGCACTGCAGGCACTTTTCGGCCGCGGCGGCCGCGATCCTTTTTCAAAGCAAACGAGGGCCGCCTTCCGGGTCATGACGGGGCCGAGGAGATATCGCAAACCCGTCCTCGGCCGCGCCGAGGCCGCCTGCGCAGGGGAAGTTCCGGATCTTCGCACCGCACTGCAAATCCGTCCATGCATGGACGCACGCGAACACAACGCCGCGCGTGGCACGGCACACTGTTTATACTTTTGACGCAACGACTCCGGAGGTTTGCGGCGTATGCCGACAGCCTCAGCATCATGGCAACACAGGTGATTCAAGTTGAGATCCGGCATCGGAAGAACAGAGGTCATTGCGGCGATCGTGTTGATCGCAGTGGTGGCGGGGGCGGTTTTAATCACCGCAGGGAACGAAAACATATCGGAGCGCTCCGACGGGGTGTTCTCGGGCGGGGGAACGGGCACGGAGCAGGATCCGTTCGTGATCCTTACGCCGGACGACCTCAGGCAGCTGAAGCATCATCTCGACGATGCGGACAAGTTCTTTGTGTTGGGCGCGGACATAGACCTGAGCGCGAAGCCCTGGATCCCCATCGGACCGACGCCCGACGCGCCCGACGCGGAGTTCAGCGGGACCTTGGACGGCAACGGCCATAAGATAACCGGCATGCGCATCGTCGGCGATCACGCCGCGGCAGGCCTCTTTGCCTCCGCCTCGGGCGCCACAGTCAGGAACCTGACGCTGGAAGTGGATCGCATAGACGTCGCATGGACAGAGGACGGCGGCGCGGGAAGCGCAGGCGCCCTCATAGGCCGCTCCGTCGTCGGACTCCCCTGCACGATAGAGAACGTGCACGTGATCCTGAAAGGCGACATAAGCGCAAGGAGCGGCGGGAACGCGTCCGCGGGCTGTTTCGTCGGCGGGATGATCGGACTTTCGGGCAATGGCGAAAAGATAAGCAATTCCTCGGTCACGGGCCCGGGGAAGGTGTTCCTTGACGCAGGCGGCGCAGACTTGGCATACGTGGGCGGGTTCGCCGGAAATTGTCTTGCGGACATGTCGTACTGCTGGTCGGACGTGGATGTGGAGGCCTCCGGGAAGAGCATGCACGCGGGAGGGTTCGCGGGCGGCCAGACCCGGCTTTCGGATCACATTCTGGAATACTGTTACGCCGGAGGCGGCGTCACCGTCAGGGCCGACCATGCCGATCCGTCCGCGGTCAATGACATACACGCGGGAGGGTTCTTCGGAGCCAATGTGCACACCGGATACTGCAGCGCCGAAGGAGACGTGACCGTCATTCTGGGCGGAAGCGGCGCAGGCAGCGTGAACGCGGGCGGGTTCGCAGGATGCAACATAGGGGATCACAGCTCGCATGACGTCTTTTCCAGAGGCGACGTCGCGGTCATGGGCGACGCGTCAAAATACGGCGCGGTGCACGCGGGAGGGTTCGCGGGCCGCGGACACCAATTCGACAGATCGTACTCCACAGGGAAGGTCGTCGGCCCCGGCGGATGCTTCGCCGGCGGCTTTGTGGGCGTGCAGGGGGACGGACGCGTTCCGAACGCCTGTTTCTGGGATGTCGACAGCTCCGGCATGCCGTCCGGGGCGCACGGAGACTACAACCGCAACGGCATCATAGGCGCGACCACTGCGAAGATGAAGACGGCCTCGACGTTCACAGCCAAGGGTTGGGACTTCAGCGGCGTATGGGCGGTGGATCCCAAAGGAGTTGTGAACGACGGATATCCGTACATCAGAGGATTGGCCGCCGTCATCACGGCCGTGCCGGACTCAGCGGGCTATCCGCAGACGGCAGGCACGTTCGAGCACACGATCGGAGACAGCGGAATATGGATCGAAGGCGACAGCGTGCTGGCGCCGATAGGGGCCGAGGTCATGTTCAGAGTGAAGACCGTCGACGGCGGCTACGTCCACAGCCGCTGGTCGTACTCGCAGGATCCGTCCGCCGGGTCATACTCCGCCGCCATCAGAGTAGTCGCCGCGCCCTGCGGTGGCACGCTCACGGCGCACTTCCTCCTGAAAGAGGAGGCGGCCCTTCTGACGGTCGCTTCGTATCCAGCGGACGCGGGTTCGTTCGCGTTCACTGTGGACGGACAGGCCGGCCGGCACGGGTTCCTCGGACCGGTGCATCTTCCCAAAGGCGCAACGGTCAGGATCGAGGCGGCGGCCGAAGCCGGATACGCGTTCGCCATGTGGTCCGGAGGATGCGGAACGGATCCCGCGTCGAACGGCGTGCTCCTGTCGGAGGACAAGAACGTCGCCGCGCTGTTCAGATATGCCGACGGCAGCCTCAACAGGTCTCTGACCCTGGCTTCCGACCCTGCGGCGGGAGGCTACTGCGCCTTTGCGATAGAAATGTCTCCCGGAGTGTTCTCCGACCTGTTCATTTGCGCCGGAACGGTGTTCATGCCCGTCGGCACGGTGGTGGGCGCGTCCGCCGCGCCCACGGGGAGCTGCAAATTCTCCTATTGGTCCGGAGACCTGAGCGGTTCGCGAGGCTCGGCGGATCCGCTGGCGCTGAACGAGAACAGGTGGGCCGCCGCACACTTTACGGGGCCTGACGGGGGCCGCACGCTGACCATCGACGTGAACGGCGGATCCGTGGCCGTCACCATCAACGGGACGACGTTCAATTACACCGCGCCCATATGCATCGCATCGGGCGCCGCCGTCTCGATTACTTCTGTCCCCCTTTCGCACAAGACGTTCTCCTATTGGTCGGGAGACGTCCAAAGCTCCCTCAACCCCGCCGCGTTCGCAATGGACGGAGACAGGTCTGTCGCCGCCAACTACGCCGACACGGCGACGGGCAGGACGCTCACCATCGACGAGAGCGGAGGATCCGTCACCGTGACCATCGACGGGACGACGTTCGATTACGTCGGCCCCATGCTCATCAGGCCGGACGCGGACGTGGCGCTCGAAAGCGCCGTCGCGCCGTCGGGGAAGGAATTCTCCCACTGGTCGGGGGACGTGCAGAGTATTGCGAATCCTGTTGCGTTAAACATGGACGGCGACAAGTCGGTGACCGCCAATTACGCCGACGACAAAACGAGCAGAGCGCTCACCATCGACGAGAGCGGAGGATCCGCAACAGCCACGGCCGATGGGACGGCGTTCGAGTGCGTCGGCCCGATGCAGGTCAGGCAGGGAGCGGAGGCGGCGGCTGAAAGCACGAACGCCCCCTCGGACAAGGCATTCTCCCACCGGGCGGGGGGCGCCGCGGGTTCTTTGAACCCAATTATATTCATAATGGACGGCGACGGGCCGGTGACCGCCAATCACGCCGGCGAGGCATCCTGCAGAACGCTCGCGATCGACGAGAGCGAAGGCTCCGCCGCCGCAACGATCGACGGCGCGTCCGTCGGCGCGGCGGACTCCTAGGCCTTCTCCGACGTCACGGAAGATCATACCATGCATGCGGTGTTCTCCGCCGGATCCTACACCATAACCGCCGACGGATACAGACTCGCGAGGTGGGAGGGGGACGCGTCCGGTCCGGACGCGGCGTTCGTAATCAAAGACGTCAGAAGCGGCATCGACGCGAGGCTCGTCCCCGAACCTGCGTCCGACAGAAGCTCCGACGACGATATTTTGGGAATGCCGCCCGCGCTTCTGATAGGGATCGTCATAGTCTTGGCGGCCTTGGCGGCCGCGCTCCTGCTGTTCATGTTCGGGTTCGTCGGCGGATCTGTGGAGGTGGAGATGACGACAGCGGGAAAAGCAGAGGTCAAAGGAAGGAAGAGGACCCGCAGGAACCGTCCGTACAGGTTCTCCGTCGAAGGGGGAAGCGAAGCATCCTACCGCGTCGGGGAGAGCGGATCCTGGAAGGAGCCCGCGTCGGGCGGCGGGAAGTACGAGGTCCCCAAGGAGGACGTCAGAGACCGTTTGACGATCAGAGTGCGCTGACGCCTCTCCCGAAACCTTAACCAAACCGTTTGCCCAAACCACTTCCCAAACGCTTTCCGAGGACCCTCCGACGGCCGAACACGGAGGCCGCAGACCGCAGAATAGGGCGCAGATACGCACAAATGCGCTCTTTCGGCATGAATAGTTATTTTATCTTAAATTGCATTGCGATAGAAAATGGCTAGGCCGGGTGAAGACATAGAGACGCACGGGTACAGCGTCAAAGACCTGAAGGACATGGTAGCCGAGGCGAAGTCGGAATTGAGGCCGGCCGAGCTTACCAGGTTCCAAGAACGTTTGGTTTTTGTGCGGTGCCGCATGCTTGGAATGTCCGTTTCCGACGCATCCGCTTCGGTGGGGATAAGCGTGAAGGGCGGGTACAACATACAGTCCATGTGGAATCAGTACGGCCCCAAGGGGATCTACCCCAACTTCGCCGGCGGCCGAAAGTCAAAGATGAGCGACGAACAGTTCGCCCGGTTCTGCGAGGTCTATCAGGAGACCCGCATGAGCGCGAAGGAAGCGCAGGAGTACATCAGCAATGAGTTCGGGATCGCGTATTCGCTCAAGCAGGTGTATGTTCTGATCTCGAAGACGCAGTCCGGCGCCGCGCCTCAGGGGCAGGCCTCCGATGATGAAGAAGATCCCGCCGACGGCAGGATCCAAGCGTCGAATTCCGATCCAGGAGAGCCCGAGGAACAGCCTCCGGCGCCGGCGGCCGAGCCGTATGTGCAGCAGAAGCCTGCGGAAGCGGAAGAGCCTGCGGAGGATGCCGAAGAAGAACGCACCCCTGTCGAACGCGTGGTCGAACCTCCGGAGCAGGAGGCGGCGGAAGCCGAAGAGCCTGCGGAAGATGCCGAAGAAGACATTGAGGATTCCGAAGAGTTCGAAGAGAGCGAAACATCCGTTTACGTGGTGCATCCGGACGACGATGAAGACGACGAATATGCGGACGCACCCTGCGAGGCCTCTTCCGAAGAAGGGCAGCACACGGTTGCCGAACCTCCGGAGCCGGAGCAGGCCGTCGTCAGTCCCGCCGTTATTGAAGACGCGCCGCCCGTTCCATATGCCGCTCCCGTTGCCGTTCCGGCCGTACAGGCCTCCGTCCCAGAGGAGCAGGAGGAGGTTGTTGCGCACGCGCCGGCCGAGGAGCCTGCCGTACAGGCCTCCGTTGCGGAGGAGAGCGTGCCTGAGGTCGTCGTCAGCACGATGGCGATAGCGGTCCCCGACATCGTTGAGGCGGAAAGCCTCCTCAATGAGCGGAAACACGAGCCGGACATCGTATGCGAGGATGATATGGAGTCATACGACGGACTTGTCTGCGGACAGCCCCGCAGCAGCATCAGCATGGCTGTGGGCGGGATCGGAGACAAGTTCTCAGGCATCCTGCGGAAGCTGCAAAAACTCGTCTCCAAGAAGGCGGGCTGACCCATCCTGCGGCGGCGTTGTTCCGCCGCATTACGGTCGCGTTGAACTTGTCGGCATGATGTTTCGATCCTCCCGACGGGGTTGTTTTCGAGCGTTCTGAGATTCTGTACACGATTTGGTGAAATGCTTTTTGATGCCGTAAACCATGCCTGTTTGTATGGTTTTTACTGCTCCGGACATCCGGAAACGGCGTGCAGAGGCCTCTTTTTATCGCATCCTGCCACGGCGCTGGTTGATTTATGATGGGATCCGCCTGTGCACCGATCCTTGTTCTTTTACCGTCGGTGTGTTCGCGCTGCCGTCTGTTCGGAGGCATGTTTGCAGTATTATTTTTCACATCGGAGCGGCTTCTGCACCTGAGATTTTTTGACGATATGCGGTTGCTCGCAGGAACAGAAATCGATAAGATCTCCGGACAGCTTGCCAACGTTATTGTATTACATTACGTTACTATTTATATTTAATTTAGACAGTGAAAACCGGACTGCAAGGGCTGTATGTGAGATCGCACATGACCATGCAGGCCGTGGCAACATGTGGAAGTATGAGATAAATAATATAAATAATTTAGTAAAATTTGAGCACCAGATTAAAAAATTGATATATAAACTGTAAATAATTGGAAGTAACGGCAACAAATGTCGTGCTTAGGCGCGTCATAAAAAAACACCGATCCATGGTCCGATGTTGTCTGCGATCTGTAAATTTCAAGGCCCACATTGCCGGTCTTTGAGGATTTTGGAGGGGTATTTTCGGCGGAGCAGACGGCCTTGCGGACGCATTCCGCGACGGATCCGGGTGTGGGCGAGAGATTCTTCAGACCTGCTTTGACGCTATCGCGCACGCGCGGTTCCCGGCGGCGCGTTGATCCGCCCTTCCCGAATATTCTCCAAACCACGTCTGTGTTTGCTGTGGAGTTGAACGGAAACGGCCCCCAAACCGCGAATATTGCGCCGGGCGCCGAAAATCCGCCCGCAGATCGCGAACATACGCCTGCGCATATGCCTTCTGTTGCTCGATCGCACCCCCTAAGATCGGCGGATTCATCAAAAATACCATTCGAGATCCTCAAGAGTCCGCAATATGGAGCAGGGCGTCTTTCGGCATTTGGGCATAGGGGGGCATTTGAGGCGGTATTTGGCTCCGTTCACCCCCCTCTGAGCGCGTCCTGCGGGCGACGATCCCGAAGGCGCGGCGATGCACAGCGGACCGCATCGACGAACGCACAGGAGGCGGGCATACATGCAATTCGCCGTGCAGGGCGTCCTGCGCCAAAGCACAGACCTGTTGTGTGCGGGAATGCCCCTCTTCATTCATTTTCCTATTTCAAACCAACAATAAATTGGCAAAGCTATATATCCAACACACGTCTTATATTGGTTGGATTCAGCAAACACATTAGAACCAAATTCGTAACAATGACTCTGGGGGGATGTCATTGATGCCCTGTAGCATCTCGATGCTTGGGTTTGGTTTCTGATATGGAATTCGGGGCTAGAGGACATACCTGGGGGTATAATATGATACAATGGGGCTTAGTGGGGGTGCTCAACACATTGGCGGCAATTTTACAATTGCCGTTGGGCATCTATGAGAAGTACATATCAAATGAAAGAGATTCGAAGCCGAAGTCGGCGGAAGGTTACGGCCATCAGGCTGAATTATATTCATACATGCCTGACGAGTCGGCCGCAGACGGATATCAACGTGCTGTCGGAGTAGGTTCTCTCAGTCTGTTCAAACGGTCGGCGTTCTTATTCGCCGTTGGACAATACACAACAATTTACACAATATCCAAGGACCAAAGGGTTCCTGTTGCACATCTCTCGCAAGGAAAACTTCTGCGAGAGATCGGTCTGAAAAAGACAGATATATTTTTACTCAGTAGTTTACAGTCATCTATCGACAAGGGCCACAGTCTGTACGTTTGCAGTCTGGGGGGGGAGCGCATTTCGCGCCGATAGTAGGTTATCGCAGGTTTTCTAAATCCGGTGAATGGTCTTAACCAAACAACGAAGGAATAACCCAATAACAGAGGAATAACTTATGAATGCAAAAAAGCAGACTCTATTGAGCTTGATCGCTGTCGCGATGATGCTCACGGTTTCCCTGACTGCAGTAATTTCCTACAGTCCGGAAACATCGGCCGTAACTCACGGCGGAACATTGACATATGATGAGAACGGCGGGATATGGCAGGTCCCGGAAGGATTCGACTATCCCAATCCCTCGGATACCATACCTCATGACGCTGGAGACATCGTCGAGGTCAGGTTCGACCCCGTGCCCGAGCTCCCTGGCTTCGTGTTCCTGGGATGGGATACAGATCGCTGGGCGGCGGAACCGCGGTACAAAGTGGTGAACGAGTACAACAGCGACACCCGCGACGACATAGACCACAGCACAGGCAGGTTCTTCGTCATAGGCTGGGAGCAGATAACTCTGTACGCCATATGGAAAACAGTGGATGTTGAAGTTACGAACGCCACCATTCCTACCGTCGGAGTCAACTATCAGTATTCTGCAGGAGTGGAGCAAGGCACCAGCGAAGCCGAGAGACTCCGCAACTACAGGTTCGGTTCGTTCGTCATCAACTACGTCGACGGCCACTACGAATATACGACATATACGCGGAGTGGGTCGGGAACGAGCATCGTTGCAAACCCGGATACCACGGTTCTCAGTCCCGGCGTGAACACGTTCAGGTTCTCCGGAACATTTGACGACAACAAACAGATAGTTGTTATGAGTTCCGCGCCCTACGACAGCGCGGATCGCCTCATATTACTGTTTGACGAAGTGAGCATGTCGCGCACAGCTACCAACACCGGCACGGCGGCCGCCACCGCCAACGCGATGAGTCTCCTAACAGTTTACGGCACGTCTTCCGTCGAGGTTCAGACATACGGGGAGAACAACTTCGAGCACAACGGGGCGCACGCCGCCCTGATCAGGCTGACGGTGAACACAGACTTCATATACCTCGGACAGGGAGACTCCAAGATCATAATGCGCAGATCCTCCAGCACGGCGGATGCGTCCGGACCCGCAATAGGATCGCAGGGAAATGAGCCTGATCAGAAACCCGGCAGGATTCAGATCGAGACAGGCATGGTGGATTTCTTCTGGGCCAACACTACCAACAGCACGCGTTCGACCATGATCGGCGGCGGAGGGGGCAGCGGCGACGCTGCCAGTGTAAGAGGATCCAACTCCGGTGACATCTTCATCAGAGGGGGGGCCCTCCAAATGGTCCTGTCATCCCAATACCAGAGCGGAACCGGCATAGGGGGGGGCTCCGCAGGCGGCAACGGAGGAAGCGTAGACAGCATAACCATCTCCGGAGGACACATCAAGATTTCACAGTTCGCCACCAGCGCTCAATTCAAGGGCGTTGGGATTGGCGCAGGATCCCAATACAGGGAAGGCGACAACCCCGGTCCCGGTGACGGCGGCGGCATAAAAATAAGCGGCGGAACGATACAAATCTATCAGCGGGTAGACGGCAGCAACCTATACGGCACCGCGATAGGCGGCGGCGGCACAAGCACCGGCCGTGCAGGCGACGCCGTGAACAACGGCGGAATCAATATCTCGGGCGGAGACATCCAAATCGAGAGGTATGCGGAGACGAGCGGTGAGATACTAGGCGCGGCCATTGGCGGAGGCGGCACCACCGGTTCTTACCAGACCAGTGCAATCGTGAACATAAGCGGCGGAAGCATTCAGATAAAACAATACGCCGGAACTACTGGAGACGTACAAGGCGCAGGCATAGGCGGCGGCGGCGAGGGAGTGCACGGCGCGCCTTCTGCAACCACGTATCCTGCGAACGTCAACATAAGCGGAGGCACGATCGGCATAGAAATGTATACGGGCACGACAGGCCATGTGTACAGCGCAGGCATAGGCGGCGCAGGATATAGCAACACTCAGGGGCAATGGGCAAATGTCAACATAACCGGCGGGTCAATATCCGTTGACAGGCACAATCATCACACAACAACGCGTGTTTATGAAACTACGCAGGACATAGGCAACGGAGGCACGGCGCATACAACGGGCTCCCGTGTGACCATAGACGGAGGTTCGATCTGGATATCAGACAACAGGATCATACCTTATCCGAGAGATTCTCAGGACAATGTTCTTTACAAAACAGTGGTGGATGTCAGCAGTGCCGCAGTGATTTCGTCGGTGTTCGTCAAGAAACCGGCGTTCACAGATCCGGAGTTCGGCGTGCCCAGGTATGCCGACTTCCATGTCAACAGCAAGAATTATGATACTGTCACTGCTATGTCAGTGGGTACTACAGGATCGGGCCCCAGTGAAAGATACAACATTATTACGGGCTTCACCAATACCACATACAAGCAGAGCCTCTATCTGTATCTCCCAGCGGCCATTGAGGGCACGCCGAACGAGATATCGGTGGAGACGCAGCTCAACGGGCAGGTGAAATATTTCACATCCTTCGGCTCGACCGTCGGCGCGACCATAATTGCCGAAGACAAGACGGGAACCCAGGTCCTGTACCGTGTGAGCTACAGGATCGGTCCGAGGATGAGGTACGAGTCCGACATAGTCCACATCGCGGCCGGGACATCCCTGGAACAGTCCTTCAGGGCCGTGAACGCGGAGATGGATAATTTGGTGGCTCCTTCCGCTTTGTCGTTCGTTGAGAAGTACAGCGATGAGACCGAGGCGCTGGCCGACGTTGACCCAACTAAATACACATATGACGCCAGCGACTCAACGCCGCTGGTCAACGAATTCCCGTTGGCTGCGGGCGACACTACGGCGTACGGCAATCTGACGTTCGTATCAGGCTACATAGACGGGAAGATACTGATAATCGCAGACCCCGTCGAAAGAATAGACATTACGTACGCGGACGAGTTCGTCCACATTGAGGATTCTTCCGTCGAAGGAAACAGGTATGAATACCGCGTGTTCGGCGTAGGGTACGACGCGACCTTGGGACGCACGAAGGCCTCCGCCCCCTATCTGAGGGACGGAGATCCGATCGCCACTCCCCTCCCCGAACCCGCAAACGTCGTTTGGACCTCCGATCTGTTCATGTTCGTTGAGTGGAGGCTCGGCAACGCGGCGACCGGAGACCCCTACGACACCGATGACGAGATGACTCTTACAGAGTCGGGCGACCTGATATTCTACTCCACATGGGAGTGGAAAGGAAGGATCTACTTCACAGAGGACGGCCCCGGACATATAGAGTATACTATAGACGGAGGCGCCACTTGGAGGACCGCGTTCGTCACCGACGACGACGGCAACTTCTTCCCGGTGCCTCTGGCAACCATAGGCATCAAAGCAGTCCCGACCGCCGCAGGGGATCATTTCATCCAATGGGGCGATGACATGCTGTCCTACGGCAACAACCCTCAGGGTTCGGTGACGGTGGAGGGAACCGATCCCGAAGACTACAAACACGTGGCGGCATGGTTCGCCACCGAGGTGAACACTCTGACCGTGGACAAGAACGGCGGAGGGGTTGACGTCAAGATCGGAAGTCTGCCGACGTTTGCGTACGGCACAAATCCGGTCAGCGTGCCTTACGGCGAGACGGTGATTCTCACCGCCACTGCGCCCACGTCAAGTTCGTTCTCATACTGGGAGGGAACCGTCAGCAGCTCGGAGAACCCCCTGACCATATCGAGTTTCACCGCCGATCACAGCGAGAAGCCGATATTCACGACAGGGCCGACAAGCACCCTGACCGTCAACGAAGGCGGAGGATCCGTCACCGTAACGGTCAACGGAACAACCACCTTCAACTACACCGGCCCCGTGACATTCGACGCCGACGCAAGCGTTGTGCTTGCGAACAACGGCGCACCCGACAACAAGGTGTTCTCGTACTGGTCCGGAAGCATCAGCAGCTCGGAGAACCCGTCGCCCTCGTTCGATATGAGCGAGAACAGGACGGTCACCGCGAACTACGCCGATGAAGACGGCGGTCTGCTCACAGTCAACGAGAACAGCGGATCCGTCACCGTAAAGGTGGGCGATACGACGTTCGACTACGTCGGTCCTGTGAGGTTCGACGCAACGGCGAGCATCGTGCTCACGAGCGCAACCCCTCCGGCCAACAAAGTATTCTCGTACTGGTCCGGAAGCGTCAACAGCTCGGAGAACCCCGCCCCCACTATCATAATGAGCGTGGACAGGACGGTAACCGCGAACTACGCCGATGAAAACGGCAAGGTGCTCACGGTCAACGAGAACGGAGGATCCGTCACCGTAACGGTCAACGGAACAACCACCTTCAACTACACCGGCCCCGTGACCTTCGACCTCGACGCAAGCATTGTGCTC
>JAITQH010000063.1 GCA_031288985.1 Candidatus Methanoplasma sp.
TTTGGATATTATCATCCTGAGATATTCTTTGACATCCTCCGCCGACAGCGGGCTGAACCTGAAGACGGCGCATCTGGACTGTATCGGATCGATGATCTTTGAGGAGTAATTGCATGAAAGTATGAAACGGCAGATCTTGGAGTAGCGCTCCATGGTCCTTCTGAGGGCCGCTTGGGCATCGCTCGTCAGGGCATCGGCCTCATCCATGAATATTATCTTGAAATCCGCGCCTCCGAGAGGCGCGGTGCGTGCGAACTCCTTGATCTTTCCGCGGACCACATCGATTCCCCTCTCGTCGGAGGCGTTCAGTTCGATGAAGTTGCCCTTCCATTCCCCGCCGAACATCTCCTTGGCCATCGCCAGAGCGCACGTGGTCTTCCCTGTGCCCGCAGGGCCTGTAAAAAGCAGATGGGACATGTTCCTTGCGGCAACATACGCCTTAAGGCGCTCTGTGACGTGTTTTTGGCCCACAACTTCGTCCAGAGTATGCGGCCTGTACTTCTCGGTCCATATCTCGTTCATGGTCGGAACCGCCCATTGTGTCGGACAATGATAAAACCTTGCTCAAAACCCTGCTCATATCATCAAGAGAAGATCGGCGCCGAACAAACCTGCGGAGCACGCCGGGCATTCACTTTCGGAATCCGCCGCACTTTCGGACACCTCCCCTCTGCGCCCTTTAATACGTCATCTGCGATTTTCCGACATGGCTGCGGCCGGCGACACGTATGAAAGGGAATTGAAACAGCTCCTGAGCGGAGAGAAGAAGACAGTGGCCAAGATGGTCAAGACCTGCGACGATTCCGAAAGCGCGTCGTACGGATCCATGCTGGACGATCCGTTCCTTGTGATAAGGGCCGCCGGCTCCCTGGGCGTGGATTTAGTCGCCCTTAGGTGGGATTTCTCGTTCCCCATTGAGGTGAAGAGTTCGGCCGAGGAGACGCTGCACTTCAGCCGCAGCGCGAGGCTGACCGAACAGGCGGACAGGATGCTGGACACCTGCTGCAGATCAGGACTCGTTCCCATATATGCGTTCAGGCTGAAGAGCGTCAGGGGGGATCCGTGGAGGATATTCACAATGCCCCTGAACGCGCCCCTGTGCGGAAGCAACGCCGTGCTGTGGGAGAAACTCCCTAAGTTCGAGGTCACGTCCAACGGCAACTACATCATGAGGTGGGGGGACGGAATGAAACTCAGCGACCTGATATCGTTCTTCGGCCGTGCGGCGGAATGAGACGCCGTCAGAACTCATAGGGCTCGTCATCGGATCGGCTTCGGTCTCTCATCACCCGGCGTCGGCCGTATAACGCGGAGGCCGTTTTAGTACTTGCGTGAAGATCCGCCGCCGCACCGCATCCCCTTCCGAGAAGCTCCGGACAGACGATGTTCTGCTTAGAGATCCAAATCAAACGCGGCACAGAGCCAACAACATCCCCCGAATGAGGCGGTGCGGCGGCCGTTCCGACCCGATGTGCGATCCGCGCCCCGTCCCACGCACACGTGCGGGAGTCCGCACATTATAAATCAGTCAAGCAAGATTGGGTCGATATGCTGAAACAGGTTGATGAAGGATTCTGGAAGAAGAATCGCGAATCCAAGACCGATGAGGTCGCAGGCGCAGTGCAGGACATAATCGACCTGGTCAGGTTCGAAGGAGACAAGGCGCTCAGAGACCTCACGCTTAAGTTCGACAAGGTCGCCCTTGATTCCGTCGAGGTGTCCAGGGACGAGATAGAGGCGGCCTACGAGGAGGTGGACCCCGTGCTCATCGACGAACTGGAGAACGCGGCGTACAACATACAGCGGTTCCACGAGATGCAGACCCCGCCCGACCTGTGGCTGAAGGAGACGGAACCCGGAGTCACCCTCGGCGTAAAGAGCACGCCGCTGGAAAGAGTGGGGTGCTACATTCCCGGGGGACGCGCGTCCTACCCGTCCACGGCGCTCATGTGCGTCATACCTGCCCGCGTGGCCGGCGTGAACGAGATAATTGCATGCACTCCCGCGCCCGTGAATCCGATAACCCTCGTTGCCCTTGACATAGCGGGCGTGGACGAGATATACAAGGTGGGCGGCGCTCAGGCCATTGCGGCCATGGCCATCGGAACGGAAAGCATCGAGCCGGTGCAGAAGATAGTCGGTCCGGGAAACGTATACGTCACGGCGGCGAAGACAATCCTTGGAAGCAAGGTGGAGATAGACTTCCCGGCGGGGCCCAGCGAGATCGGCGTCATAGCCGACGACTCCGCCGACCCCGAATTCATTGCGGCGGATCTCATGGCCCAAGCGGAGCACGACCCGTCCTCGGCGTGTCTGCTTGTGACCACGGACAAAAAGCTTCCCGACAAGGTCGGAAAGATCATGGAAAGCATGATAAAGAACGCCCCGCGCAGGGACGTGATCCGCAAGGCGCTGGAGAACTCGGGATACATACTCGCGGACAGCATCGACCTTGCCGCGGAGATCATGAACTGCATCGCGCCGGAACACCTCTCCATTCAGACCAGGGATTCTCTCGACGTGCTCTCCAAGGTGACGAACGCAGGCTCCATATTCATCGGGCCGTACACCCCGATAGCCGCAGGAGACTACGCATCCGGGACGAACCACGTGCTTCCCACCGCCGGGCATGCATCATCCCGCTCCGGACTCAACGTGGCTCATTTCATAAAGACCTCCACGGTTCAGATAATATCCAAAGAAGGACTCCGTTCCCTCGCGCCCACGATAATCACGATCGCCGACGCCGAGGGACTGCACGCCCATGCCGATTCCGTCAGGGTCAGAGAGAACAGAGACTGAGGCATAACATGGAAGACGCCGACCTCTACGATCACAGCCTGTACATCAACAGAGAGCTGTCATGGCTTGAATTCAACAGGCGGTGCCTTTCCGAGGCCGACAATCCGAAGACCCCCCTCCTTGAGAGGGTGAAGTTCCTTGCGATCGCATACGGCAACATGGACGAATTCTTCATGATCCGCGTGCCCGGGCTGATAACAAGCATAAGCAACAACACCTTGGACGCGCTCGGCCCCGACGCCTACCTCGACCCCGGACTGCTGCTGGCGGATATCAACGCGTCGGTGGACGATCTGATGAATGGGTACGAGGCCTGCTGGGGCCGCCTGAGAAAGGATCTTTCGTCGAAGGGCATAAGGGTCAACGACATCGACACCCTCTCGGAGAACCAGAAAGAGTGGGTGTCGCAATACTATCGCGAGAGGGTGCACGCCCTCCTCACGCCCCTGGCGCTCGACATCTCCCATCCGTTCCCGTTCATATCAAGCAACTCCCTCAATGTGGCCGTTAAGATGAAGCGCGGCAACAGCAGAGGCCATCTCTATGCCAGGATGAAGGTGCCGGTAGGCATACTTCCGAGGTTCGTCGGGGTTCCTGCCGAATCTTCGGGATTGGATTACGTCAAACTCGAAGACATAATAAAAGCGAACGCCGGCGAGATGTTCCCCGATCTCAACGTCGTCGGAGCGTACACGTTCAGGGTCACCCGCAACGCGGACGTGAAGGTGACGATAGACGAGGCCTGCGACCTGATGGCCGCGGTGGAAACGTCCATCGACTCAAGGGGCGCGGGATTCCCCGTGATGATGATGGTGGAGGACAACATGCCGTCGGAGATGGTGGCCCTTTTCGGGAAGAACCTTAAGCTGCATGATTATCAGATACACAGAACCTCCACCGAAGGAATGATGCTCAACGATCTGTGGCAGATATCCAAGCTCAACATGGCATCCCTGAAAGAGGAGTCCTTCATTCCGTACACCCCGCCCGAACTCAGCGAGGAGGCGGACATATTCGCGGCCATAAGGAAGAAGGACTGGATACTGTTCCATCCTTATGAGTCGTTCGACGTCATTGTGCGCCTCATCGACGCGGCGGCGGAGGACGACAGCGTGCAGAGCATCAAGATATGCCTTTACAGAATAGGCACGGATCCTTCGATCATCAAATCTCTGATGAAAGCCAGGGAAAGGGGGAAGACCGTCTCCGTCCTCATGGAGCTCCGCGCCAAGTTCGACGAGACCAACAACATTCATCTGGCCAAAGAGCTTGAGAAGATGGGCGTCCACGTAGTTTACGGTCCGGTCGATCTTAAGGTGCATTCCAAGCTGATGCAGATCGTCAGGCTGGAGAAGGATCTTCTCGTGAGATATACGCACATGGGTTCCGGCAACTACAACGTGAGCACCGCGAAGCAGTACGGGGACATATCCTTCCTCACCGTCGACAGAGATCTGGGAGAGGACGTGGGCGAGCTGTTCAACGCGCTCACGGGATTCTTCGGACCCAGGGATTACAAGAGCCTCCTCGTGGCGCCTCTTACGCTGAAGAACGCCCTGATAGAAAAGATACGACGGGAGGCGCAGGTCCAGAAAGCGGGCGGGAAGGCGTACATAGCCATGAAGTGCAACGGCCTGGTGGATTCGGACATCATATCCGAACTGTACAAGGCATCGATGG
>JAITQH010000070.1 GCA_031288985.1 Candidatus Methanoplasma sp.
CCAATACCGATACCCGCTTGTAAACACTTTGTGCTCACCTCTGCCTTTGCGTGCAATCAATATTGTTAGTTTTTGATGTACTGCCGTAAATAGGCAACTCGGCCTATCGGCATAATTGAGCAATATTTCGTAATCAGTCTCAGACCTTATAATCTGTCTGATTTTTTCCATCCTCGGAGTGGAGATATAGGATATCGGAATTATCATCCCCATGATTCCGCCTTCTTTTAGAATGCCTATGCACTCATCAAGCACATTGGCATATATATTTCCATATCTTCTAGCGAGTGGGATTTTCGATTTTCTGTCCTCTATGTATGGGGGATTACCCAAGATTATGTCTTTTTTTCCAAAAACCAAATGATCACAGTTGATGAAGTCATGTGTGTGAAAGTTGCTGTTCAACGTGCGTGCCAATTGCGCATAGTATTCCTTATCGATGTACGGCAACACCTCGAAAAAAATTCTGATTTTTGTTATCTCCACTGATTCTGGATTCAGATCATTTCCACTTAGTGTGGAAACAATATTTAAAAAATCACCAGAGGTCTTCGAGTGCCGGCTCTTCTCCAGCAACCTAATCTTAGCCTTTAATGCGTCACGTATAAACTCTCCGGATCCACATGTTGGATCGAATACGGTCGCATCAAACAACAGTCCCTTACATGCGCTTTCGCGAGATGCATGTCTTTCCTGTGATGCCTCCAAGTATTTATTGAAACATGTCTTCACGATGAACGCGGTTACATCTACAGGCGTATAGTAAACGCCTCTCTCCTTTCTTGTCTCACTTCTTTCATTCATTGATGACAGAAGTGCCTGCAATGAATCGTTGGATAGATTTTTAATTAATCCTAACTCCCCATTTGAAAATCTATACCTCGTGTATGAGCCGTTGAGTAAAATTTTCAATGCAGAAACAATCATGGATTGCTCGTGTTCACTGTTGACTTTTGAGATTAAGAATGCCATGTGGCTTTCAACAATACTCAATATGTTCGATGGTGTTGTATAGGCGGCGTTAGTTGTCACCTTCTTCACCTCCGCACTCGTCCGGTTCGTAGTGAATGATATCGCCGATGTCGCATTCGAGGTGACTGCATATTTTTGCCAGTACTCTAAGTGACACTGGTTGTTTTTTTGACATTTTAGCAAATGTTGTCGTGCCAATCCCTGTCACGATGCGTAATTGGGTTCTGTTAATTTCTTTTTCTATCAGAAGTTTCCATAGCCCCGCGTAACTGAACACAATAGTGTACCGATAACATAATATAATAATGTGTGTTTTATTGATATATTATTTACAGCTTCACGAATATTTATTTTCAATCTCGACATTTGAGCCGAAGCACCCACTCAACTTTTGGCAACAGCATATAAGAGCGGGGTCCGCCGTCAAAACGAACTCATATGGAGGTTATGGGCAGCGCATATACGCCTTTGGTTATGGGATACGGCCTCTCGGTCAGACAGATTATGCAGGACGGACCCACAGTATAGTCGGACTTCTCCATCCTGCCGAACGCCTTCACGTCCGAAGCGTCAAAGGTCATTCCGGATCTGCATTCGATCAGCGACAGCATGCCGTTCCGAAGGATCATCAGGTCTATCTCATTCATGGACGAATCCCTGTAGTAATAGAATCCCGCTTCTTCCCTGTTGTTCCTGTACGACTTCATGATCTCGTTCACAATGAAAGTCTTGGTCATCGGACCCTTCAGATACCCCGCCCTCAGAGTCGCCGCATCCGTTACCTTGGCGAGATGGCATGCCAACCCCGTGTCGCAGAAATAGATTTTCGGACGTTTCACAATCCTCTTCACTGTGGATCCCGCCGAATAAGGCTGCAGGAGATGTATGACGCCTCCGGCCGCAAGCACGCCGATCCAAGACTGGACGGTCTTGACGTCCACACCCACCGCATTGGCGATCATGTCGTAAACCAGCTCCTGTCCGGTAAGCGACGCCGCAGATCCGGTGAAATGGTTTATATCCCAACCTCCCGATGACTGCATATGCCTGCTATTCTTGGTTACGACGGCAAATCCCACACGGAGAAGGCGCTCAACTATGCCATCAGGCATGCGCTCGCCTACGGCGACGCATTGTATATTGTATCTTCCGTGGCCACCAAAGACTCCGTCGACAGGGATAATGAGATCCGCAACATCAAAGATTATGTGGAGGCGGCAAGGCAGAGGGCGGCGGACGCAGGCATAGACGCACGTTCGCTGATCGAAGCGGGTCCGCCCGCAGACGCGATCCTGGCGGCGGCCCGCAGAGTTGGCGCGGACACGATCATCGTGGGGCGTCTGGACAAGACGGCGTTGGATCGGGTCATGATCGGCAGCGTGTCCGAAAAGGTCATCCGCAGCGCCCACTGCACGGTCATCGTTGTCCAGTGAGTCCGAACGCTCCCAAAAGCGCCCTTATGACGGCGTCCGGGGGCGGAGGGCATCCCGGGATGTACACATCGACGGCGATCGATCCGTCGATCCCGCCGTGCGTCTCCCCGTCCCTGAAGAGTCCGCCGGAAATGGCGCAGACGCCCATGGCGACCACCACCTTCGGATTCGGAGCGGCCGCAACGACCCTGTCGAACGCTTCCTTCATGTTCTCGGTCAAAGGGCCGGCCACCAACAGCACGTCCGCGTGCCTGGGCGACGCGACGATCTTCATGCCGAACCTTTCCATGTCGTAGAAACGGTTGGACATGGAGTTCACCTCGACTTCGCAGGCGTTGCAGGATCCCGCGTCCACATCCCTTATGTTGACGGATCTGCCGATGACCTTCCTTTTGGCTTTGTCCAACGCATCGCGCCCGCGTTCGGCGGATTCACCGCCGCGGAATATCAGATCGGCCCTTTTCAGCACATAGTCGGGAGCGTCGACGAGCTTCAGGGAACGGCTTTCGCAGGCTTCGATGCATCTGCCGCAGAACAGACACTTTCCCAGATCCATCTCCCACGCCCCAGAGACGGTTATGGCGCCTCCGCGGCATTCCTTTGCGCAATCGCCGCAATTATTGCAGGAGGCGTCGGGAAACGGCATTAACATCTTTCTGGAATAGAGGACGGGGATGCTTTCGGCGGGGCGTTTCAGAGAAACGAGATTCTTAAGGGATATTCTCAGCAGACCTTCTTCCATTTCACCACCTCACAGATCGTTCCCGCTGTACGAAAGATCGAAGCTCTTGTTCACAATGGGGAAGTCAGGCACTATGTTGCCCAATACTGCGCACTCCAGCGCGGGCCAGTTGGGGAACGACGCATCTCTGATCTTGCATCTCGCCACCTTTCCGTTCTCGATGTGCGCGCAGTGGACGACCTCTCCGCGGGGAGATTCCGCCATCCCGATATGGAAACCGTCCTTCGGCTCTGTTTTTGTGCGCACGGGGCCGTCCTTCATATCGTTTATGCACTGAAGGATTATGCTCACGGATTCTGCGATCTCGTTCTTTCTGACGGTCAGCCTGGCATAGACGTCCCCGCTGGGGCATTTCGGAACGCTCAGCGCCGTGCGGCCGTATGCGGCGTAAGGGAAAGCCTTCCTTACGTCGTAGTCCACGCCGCTGGCCCTCGCAACGGGGCCGACCGCGCATGTGCGCAGCGCGTCCTCGTAGGACAGTTTCCCCGTCGTCTCGGCGCGGTCCATGAAGGACGGGGATCGGGTCATGACCCCGAGCAGGTCTTCGACGTCGAACGTCAGCGTCATCACTTTGCGTTCTATCTCCCCAAGCGCGGCGGCGGACAGATCCCGGGACAGTCCTCCGGGCCTCAGAGCGCCCCACAGCAGCCTGTGTCCGCTCACGCTTTCGTTCAGACGCAGCATGCTCTCCCTGAGCATGCTCCCCTGCGAGGCGGGGACGGCAAGGGCGGAATCCAAAGCGATGCCGGCTATCGTCCCAAGATGATTGTATATGCGTTCCAGTTCGGCGTAGATGGTGCGGATGTACTCCGCGCGCGCCGGGATCTCCGAGTCCTGTTCGACCGTCTGAAGGTAGGCGAGCGTGTGGGCCACCGCGTTGTCGCCCGATATCCGCTCGGCCGCGAGGGTGTTGTCCGCCGATGCGGAAGTCTCCATGAGCTTTTCGACGCCCCTGCGGGAATATCCCAGATATGTTCTCATCATCAGGATGGGTTCGCCGGCGACGCTGAATCTGAAGTGCCCCGGTCCGATGACCCCCGCGTGTATCGGCCCGACGGGGATCTCGAACGTCCCGTTGCCGATTATGCCGTTGTGGGGGATCGCCGCCGCCCCGGATTGAGGGCTCCAGACCGTTCTGGATCTAAGGGGCCGCATGTCGGGGTGTCCGACCGGACGGAGGCCGGAGGTCTCGTAGATCTCCCTTTCATAAAGGGACGCGCCCGGCACCAGGGGGGCCGCGGATTCGAACTCGCCGCCGGCGACGCAGGCTGTGATGCGTTCCACCCGCTTTCCGATCAGGATCGCTTCCAAGACGCGACCGCCGTCCGCATCCCGGGCATAAAGGCAGGCAAGCCTGGATCCTTCGTCGGTGTATTTCTTAAGGATCTTTGGGAGATCGCCTGCGTCTATGTCCATCAGACCGCCCCGCTGAACCAGTCGGCTATTGACCACAAGGCGTCTTTGATGCTTTCGGGCATGAACAGACCCAGCAGAAGAGTGATGATAAGCAGGATCGCCATGGGCAGAGTTCTTGTGATGCCTTTGGGCGCACGGACGCCTGCGACAGCCTCCCCCTGCATCATCTTGAATATGTTCCTGGTGAATCCCGCGAACACCAATATTATGAACACGGCGGTGAGCAGCGCGACGGCAGGCATCCCCGCCGCGACCGCCCCGCTCAGGATCGTCACTTCGCCGATGAACACCGAGAACGGCGGAAGGCCCACGATCGCCAAGGTCCCCGCCCCCAGCATGAACGCGGTGAGAGGCATGGTCTTTTTCAGCCCGTGCACCTCATCCATCTCCCGGGTGCCGTAACCCTGTATGACGTTGCCGGCGGAGAAGAACACCAACGGTTTCGTAACGGAATGGGCGACGATATGGAAGAGCGCGCCGAACACCGCCAGAGGGGTCCCGATGCCGAAACCGATGGCGATGATGCCCATATGCTCTATGCTGGAATACGCCAGCATGCGCTTTATGTCCTTGGATATCAGTATGAATGCGGCCGCCGCCGCGAGAGAAAGCAACCCGAATCCGATCATCAGCGTCGATGCGAAGCCCGGCACCGTTATGTCTGCGATCATCTGGAACCTCAGTATGGCGTACAGGGCGCAGTTCAGAAGGGCGGCGGAGAGCATTGCGCTTACGGGGGTCGGCGCCTGGCTGTGCGCGTCCGGCAGCCAGGTGTGCATGGGGACGAGCCCCATCTTGGTCCCGAATCCTATGATGATGAACACGAACGCCATCTTGATGAGCGTGGGGTCGAACTCGGCCGCCGCCGCATACAGCACCGGCCAGTTCAGGGCGGCCGGGTCGTCGCCTAGGATGTGGACGGACGAGGCGTACATCAGAGTTATTCCAACGAGTCCCAGCGTTATTCCCACGGAACATATCATGAGATATTTCCACGTGGCCTCCAAGGCGCTGTTCCTGCGGTAGAATCCTACGAGGAAGGCAGACACCAGCGTGGTGATCTCTATGGAGATCCACAGGATGCCCATGGAGCTCACGACGCAGACCGACAGCATCGCGGCGATGAACAGGTTGAACATAAGGTGGTATTGGCGCTCATCCTTCGCGCCGATCTCCTTCTCCTCGGCGTCCCTGGAAAGGTATCCGTAGGAGTACACGGCCGACATCAGTCCGACGACGCCGATGATCAGTACGAACACCGAGGACAGCCCGTCGACATACCAGAGGCTGTATTCCGTGACGGTCCCGTCGAACGCTTTGAGGCACATCGGCAGCGATGCGAGTATGACCGCCGACGAGCACGCGGCAGACACTGCGGCGGCGGCCTTCCCGTTCGGAGAGGCAAAGGACAGCAGGGCGGCGATCACAGGAATCAGCAGCAGCAGTTCGACCTCAAACATCATTCTTTCAACCTCCTGAGAACCGACGTGTCAATCGAATCGAACGCTTTGCTTATGCGCAGCGCGAAGATCCCTATGATGACCACGACCATCAGAACGTCGAAGAATATCCCGATCTCCACCACCAGCGGCATGCCGTAGGATATGGACATGATCCCCAGGAACAGCCCGTTCTCCATCATCAGAAGGCCGACGGCCTCGGTCATGGCCTTCCTGCGGGTGACCATCATGAACAGTCCTATGAGTATGACCGACATCGACATGGCAAGACAGTTGCGGGTTATGGTCTCCACAGTGGCCATGAGGGGTTCGGTCACAAGATATGCCACGATTATCAGCGCCGCCGATATCAGCAGCGATCCCGGGATCCCCATGACGGAGTCCACCTCCCTGCCCGCATGCAGACGGACCGCCGTGTTCTTCATCGCCCACGGTATTCCGATGACCTTGACCGCGAAGGCGATCGCACCCATGACATACAGGCCGGAGTGCCCCGTCGAGTCCGCAACCACGAATGCAAGGAACGTAAGGAACAGCGACTGGACGGCAAAAGCGTTCAGCAGCTGGGCGATCCTGGTGGTGGTCATCGCAAGCATCGAGAGGAGAAGCATGGCCACGACGCACAGGTCGATCAGATTTCCGGATATCACAGCGTCCATTTCATCGCCTCACAGGATATACAGAGAGATCATCGCCAGCAGAGACAGGGCGAAGGAGGCGGTCAGAAGGTTGGGCAGACGGAAAAGACGGTATTTTGCCAGATAAGATTCTATGACGGCTATGGCAAGCGTTATAGTAAGGATCTTCAACAGTATCGCCGCAAGGCCGACGGCAAGATCCGCCGGAGACGAGGTCAGGGCCACACCCCACGGGAAGAACAGCGCCCCGAGCATCGATGCGAATATCATTATGCGCATCATGGATGAGAGTTCCATAAGTCCGAGTCCGCGTCCGGAATATTCTATCAGCATCCCCTCGTGCACCATGGTCAGTTCCAGATGCGTGGAGGGATTGTCGAACGGGACCCTGGCGTTCTCCGCAAGGAGAGTGATGAAGAACGAAGACGCCGCAAGCACCAGCGCCGGGGCAAGGACGATCACGCCCATGTCGATCAGCGTGCGGGGTATGTCGCTCGTGACGGTGCTCCCTCCGGTCAGGCCTGCGAGGGCCATCAGCGAGAGCAGGAGCGCAGGCTCGATCAGAACAGACATCATCATCTCTCTGCTGCTGCCCATCCCTCCGAACACGGATCCGCCTTCCAAGCCTCCAAGGACCATCATGAATCTGTACAGGGTGAATATGTAGACCATGGAGATGAGGCCGCCGTAGGGTGCGGCCACATCGGCGAGGATGAACGGCGTCATCATCGACAACAGAACCATCGAGCCGAAGCACACATACGGAATGAAGCGGAAGAGCCAGGATGCGTCCTCCGACACCGTCTCGTTCTTCCTGAGAAGTTTGGCTATGTCGCGGTAGGGTTGGAACACGCCGCTCCCCACGCGATGCTGCATCCTTGCTTTGGCCTTCTTCAGGATGCCTGCGAAAAGAGGGGACAGGGCGATCATCAGGATCGCCTGCGCCAGAGGAAGGATCGCACAGGTCATGCGAACCTCACTGCCACCAGCAATGCCACCAGCACGATCAGTATGTATCCGAAGTACGACTGTATGTTGCCGTTCTGCGTCCTCCCCACATATCTTGCCCCTTTCATGAGCAGATTTCCGAGAGGTACGTACAGGCGCTCGACGAAGGGTTCGGCGAATCTTATGCTGTATCTTTTGCAATCCTTCGAAGAGTCATCGTCCGACAGCTCGATGACGTCGCCGTACAGCGGATGAAACACCCTGACCAAAGGCTGCGAGAATCCCACAGAGGAATACTGCATGTCCTCGTTCAGCGGCGTGCCGCAATCCCACGTGGGGGATCTTGCGGCCTTCTTTCCGAACAGTCTGCCGAGGCCGTACACCGCGAACACCGCCGCCAGCAGTATGCCTCCGAGCATGGGGACGTTCAGCGTCTCCGCGAGATGCGCAGTGTAGAGGTCGTCTGAGGGGATCCCGGAGGCCGCGCCGACGCCTCTCGCCAACCGATCCATGATGTCCGTTGCGAATATGCCCATCGCGAAGCAAAGGGCGGCCAGAAGGACCATGGGAGCCAGCGCCGACGCGCCGACCTTCTCGGGCACATATCTTTTTGCTCTCGGTCTTCCGAGGAACATGAACCCGTACAGGCGGGCGTAGGACACGGCGGCCATCATGCCGCTGATGCCGAGCACGGCGACGCCCAGCGGAAGGATTATCTCCGTCATGTGGAGTCCTTCGCCGCCCATCATGGACTGCACCATGAGCCATTCCCCTGCGAATCCGTTGAACGGCGGGACCGCCGCCATTGAAAGTATGGCGATGAGCGAGACTATCGAGAAGGCAGGCATGAGCTTCGCGAGGCCGCCCATCCTCTCGATGGCGGTCTCTCCGGTGCAGTCCTCCGCGCTCCCCACCGTGAGCATTATAAGTGATTTGAAGACCGAGTGGTTCACGGTGTGGAACAGTCCGGCCACGAGCACCATCGTAATCAGCCCCGACGATCCGCCGTTGGAGAACAGGATCCCCAAAGAGAAACACAGAAGCACCAGCGCCATGTTCTCCATGCTTGAGTATGCCAATATCCTCTTCGGCTCTGTCTGGACCAGCGATTCCAAAGCCCCCCAGATGGCCGTGAATGCGGATGCGGCCATAAGGACGGCCGCGAGAACGTACATCTCCTCCGATGCTCCGATGTAGCCGAACACGCTTTTGAAAAGGATCAGCACGGCCGCGTTGGACGACACCGTGGACATAAGGGCGGATGTGTGCGTGGGCGCAGAAGAATACAGATCCGGCATCCACGCATGGAATGGTATGAGGCCGAGTTTGGCCCCGAATCCCACGAAAAGCAGGATTATGGCGCCGCAGGATGCGGGGACGCCCATGACCGCGCCGAGGCCGGACCACGACGAGAGCGTCTGACCGTCCGCATACGACATCATGACCAGGAACGAACAGATGACCATCAGTCCGCCTATGTGGGCGATCACAAAGAACTTCCACGCGGCGGCGCCGTTCTTCCCTCTGAGAGACATAAGGAACGTTGCAAGGGTGACGGTTTCCCAGGCCATGAGAATCAGCAGCACCGTATCGGCGCACATGGCCGTGACGCATGCGATGTACAGCACGCAGGCCAGCGACGCATACTTTCCGCTGCGCGGGGCGGAGGCGGAGCGCAGCATATGCGCCAGCACGGCAAGGAACACGATCGACGATACGGAGATCACGATCGACGAGAGTTCGTCCATAAGGACGGAGTAAGGCCCCCAGGCAGACGGAATCGGAAATGTATACGAGATGTTTCCGCCGTACAGGAACAGAGGGTATGCCAATATGCCCATGAGGGCGGACCAACCGCACAGAGACGCCGACGCGCACCGTGCGTATTTGAACGGAACCATACCTACGGCGGCGCCGAAAATGGCCGGTATGAACATCAGACACAGGTACAATTCGTCATACATCTGAAACACCGCGCGCCCCTTCAAGATCCGACATGTTTGTACCAGATGCTCCGCCGTTTTGCTTACTGCCCATTATCGGACACTAATAAAATGCTTTTGTCTGCGGGATCAGCCGCCGAAGTATGCCGCAAAATACGTCAGAGCAAGGGCCAGCACGGTCATGGAGACGCCTGTGGCGGCCTTTCTCCGCAGCCTGCCCTGCGGCTCCAGATAGAATCCGGTGACGAACAGGCACAGCGACGCCGCGACGGCCGCCGCCAGAAGCGCGAGGTGCAGATCGTCCACGAGAAGCAGGCAGAGGACAAGCGGCACGGTGGTGAGCATTGTTATCACGAAACACGCGACCGCGCTCTTCAGCATGTTCCTTCTGCTTGTTCTGATCTCTTCTTTGGATCCCACCTCGCTTTGAAGGATCATATCCACGAGCTTCGCTTTGGCTTCTTCGGTGACGGCGTCGAGTATGGTGCCGTCCAACGCGTCGTGCACCTTCGCGAAGTGTTCAGAGGTGTTGCAGCACCCTTCCCCGCTCAGTATCTCGACGTAACGCCGATGGGCGGTGACGTCCATCCTGAAGAACACATACATGTCTATCGTCCCCCATACGAAATTCATCCCAAGGATGAGGATGACGATATCCCAAGGAGAACTGAATTTTATGAAGCCGATCTGGGCAGAAGCGATGAAGATAAGAGACATCACGAACCCGTATATCGTCTCCTGGGTCGCGAGTTCCGGACCCGTATAACTCACCAGTTTCCCGATCGGTCCCGTCAACCGCGTCATCGCCGCATCATTGCATGACGTTCATAAATAAACTTGCCGCGCACGGCGCGGGCGCGCCGAAACCGCCGTTCCGACGCCAAAAACTTCAAAATCCGCAGCCGCGGGAGTTGTCGTCAAGCTTCTCTTCGGAGTCTATGTTGGACCGCATCTTCTCCATGACCGACATCACAGTGAGTATGTCCTCTTCGGGTATGCCGTCCGTATAGTCGACGAAGGCGTCGTCGATCACTTTCTTCAGGTCGGCCGCGAGGGTCCGACCCTTTACTGTGAGGAACACTTTGTATTTTCGGCTCTTCTCGTTGTCTCTGTCGTCGTACACGAACCCGCGCTCCGTCAGGAAGGCTATGGCGCGGGTCGTGTGCGCCTTATCCACGCAGAGGCTGTTGGACAGATCCTTCAGAGTGGCCCCGTCGGCGGCAAGCGTGGCAATGAAGATCATGTGCATCTTCGCAAGGCCGTGCTCTCCAAGGACCCCCTGGCACCTGCGCAGGAGATCCTTGGATATGGTGCGGGCGACTATGGGCGCAAAAGCGCACCATGCCTGCGCCGCATCATTACTGTCCGTCATTCACACCCTCTTCCGAATACGCAAGACCTTCCGGCCCCCAGTTCGTTTGGGACAGTGCCTCATTCGCGCCCTCTTCCGAGTTCACAAGGTTCTCCGGAAGATCCATTTCCTCGGGCGGCTTCCCCTTCATGAAGAATGCCGTGGCCAGCACAAGCAGCACCACGAATGCGCTGCACAGGAATGCGAACGTCACGCCTCCCCCGTATGAATCGAGGATCATGTTCACGAACTCGGGCACGCCTCCCGGAAGACCCGACACGGCCGCATACAACTCTGCGGACCATTTCGAGGGGTCGGAGAGGATATTCATTACGGATGTGGAATGAGGGACCATGCCGAAGATGTCGGAGGGCAGTCTTTCGGCAAGCTCCTTCGCTATCCTTCCGTTGATTATGGTTGTGAATATTCCCACCGCAACAGTGCTGCCCACGGATCTGAACAGATTGACGGTGGACGTCGTCATCCCCATCTCGTCAAACTTCGCGCTGTTCTGCGCGGCGATCATGACCACCGACATCACGCAGCCGAATCCCACTCCGGATATGAACAGGAAGAATATGGCCGTAGCCTCGTCGCTGCCCCGTCCGAGGGTCGACAGCAGCACCATGCTGATCGCGGTTATTATCGGCCCGGCTATGAGCCAAGGACGATACCCCGTCCTGCGGACGGTGAAACCGCTGAGCAACGATGTGATCATCATGCCTGCCACAAGCGGCAGCAAGATCATCCCTGTGTTCGTGGCGGAGATGCCCACGACGGCCTGCATGAACACGGCCATGTACGTCATGACCCCCATCAGACCTATTCCGAAGATCAGCATGGTCACAGCGCAGCATATGAACATCTTGTTCCTGAACAGGCTGGGCCGGATGACCGCATCCTTTGCCCTGATCTCAGTGAATATGAACGCCGCGATCAGCGCAACGGCCGTCGCCACCATCACGACGGTCTCGACGCTAAGCCAGGCGAAATCCACGCCGACCCATGTGAAGAACAGCAGGAGCACCAGAAGGAACGCGGACAGGAAGGCCATTCCAAGATAGTCCACATTGACCTTGTCCTGTAAAACCGGCTTCGGGAACTTCTTTGCCGCGAGCAGGAGCGCAACGGCGCCGATGGGCAGGTTGACGAAGAACACCCAGTGCCAGCTGACGTTGTCCGTCAGGAATCCACCGACGAACGGCCCTATGCACATGGCAACGGCGAACACCGCTCCCAGCATCCCCTGTATCTTGCCTCTCTCGGCGGGGGAATAAAGATCGGCGACGGTGGCCGTGGCCACAGGTATCAGTATGCCTCCGCCGACTCCCTGTATGGCGCGGAATGCTATCAGCTGCGTCATGTTCCCGCTTATCCCGCAGAGCACGGAGCCGAGAAGGAATACCGTCAGGCCTATCAGGAACAGAGGCTTGCGCCCGTATTGGTCGGACAGCTTTCCCGCCAGCGGGATCATTATCGTTTCGCAGAGCATGAACCCTGTGAAGACCCAACTGTATTCCCCGTACCCGTTGAAATCTATCATGATCGCGTTGATGGCGGTCGCCACCACGGTCCCGTCGAGACATGCTATGAACATGCCGAGCGAGAGCCCGATCATTATGGATGCCCTGGTCTTCCTGTCGATGTTGGACCAGTGCATGCCGCTTGTTTCGTTTGACATCTTAAATCAGTTCCTCGGCCCTTAGGGCAAACGAAACCCTCAATCACAGAAGTGTATATAAATATGTTGATAACTCAATTTATTTTTGCGGAATTCATCACAGGATCGTTCCGAAACACGGAACATGCCGCGCCTCCGACCCTTTCGAATGGCGGCACGGCGCGGCCTCGCGGAACCGTCGATCCCGAGGATCGGAAGGGCGACCGCGGCGTGCAGAGAACACGGACGATGGGGCAGGCGTCATGAGGCCGATGCGCACAATGCCGAGCGCGTACGTACGGAAGGATGATGCGGAGATCATCTCCGAAAGATCGTATTGCGGCCATGACCGCACCGCATTGCAGACATATAGAAGAATCATATTGCGGGAGCGCATCTGCGGGCAACCGTGCAAAATTCGGCCGCCTGAAATCAAAAGCGGCGTTTCATGCGGGGAAACCTGATTTTTCATTGATAATCGTTATATATGAGCACCTGTTCATCCGCCCACGAGCTTAAGATATCCAAGGGCCTGTAGCTCAGCTAGGTAGAGCATCTGACTTTTAATCAGGTGGTCAAGGGTTCGAATCCCTTCAGGCCCGCTGTGGGTTCTCATGAGCGATCGACGGCCAGATCAAGTATGAGGAAAAAGCAATGACGCAGACGAACTTCTTAAACGCATTTCCCGCGGACCGGGAGCGGGGCATTACATCAGAAGGTGAATAAGTGGCAACAGACAATATTTCGTTCAACGTACTCAAGCACGTCCTAGTGCCGGAACACCATCTCCTTTCAGAAGGAGAAGCGGAGGAGATCCTCAACAATATGGGGATGACTCGCGATCAGCTTCCCAAAGTAAGGAACAACGATGCAGGGGTGAAAGTGCTGGAAAGCATACACGGCCCGATAGCGGAGGGGCGCGTGGTGCGCATAGTAAGAAAAAGCGAGACGGCCCAGGAGTTCGTGGCGTACAGACTGGTGACAAAGGGGTGAACATTTGAGGGATCTTGTAAAGTTATATTTCGCCGAGAAGAATATCGTCAACCACCACATATCGTCCTTCGACGACTTTTTGGCCACTCCCGGGAACCCCAACAGCCGGATGCAGAAGATCGTCGATGACATCAGAGTGCCCACCGACGACGCCGAGCGCGGGGTGATCAAGCTGGACCCTGAGCGCACGGCCGGCAGGAACATCGAGATAAGAATCGGCAGGAAGAGGGATGAGAACGGCAACGTGGACATCCGCGAATCCACAATAAGGATCGAGCCGCCCAAGGTCATGGAGGCCAACGGGTACAGCCACGAGCTGACCCCGATGGAAGCAAGGCTCAGAAACCTCAACTATCTTTCGTCCGTGTACGTCCGCTTCGACGTTTTCGAGGACGGAGTGGAAAAGGAGATGCCCGAGAACGAGAGATGGGTGCGCGTCGGCGACATGCCGATGATGGTCAGGTCAAGCGGATGCAACCTGAACCAGGGAGCCATGGAAAAGCACCTTGACCGCGGCAAGCTGACCGAAGAGGAGTACCTCAGAGAGCTTGTGAAGCAGAAGGAGGATCCCAGAGAGCCCGGCGGATACTTCATTATCGGAGGGACGGAGAGGGCGCTCATCACGCTCGAGGATCTGGCGCCCAACAGGGTCATGGTCGAGTACAATGAGAAGTACGGCTCGGCCGTGGAGATCGCCAAAGTGTTCTCCCAAAAAGACGGATACCGCGCGCTGACGCTTGTGGAAAAGAAGAAGGACGGCATGGTCCTGGTGTCCGTGCCCGTGGCGTCGGGATCGATACCGCTCGTTGCTCTCATGAAGGCGCTCGGCATGGAGTCCGACTCCGAGATATACGACACGATCGTCTCCGACGACGCGATGGCCAACATCGTTTACGCAAACATCGAAAGCTCTCTCGACAAGAAGGCCTACCCTCCCAACGGATATCACAGCAAAGAGGACGCCATACTGTTCCTTGAGAGGAACTTCGCCGCAGGGCAGGCCAAGGAGTATCGGACCAAGAAGGTGGAGAGCATACTCGACCGTTCGCTCCTGCCCCATCTGGGCGACACGGAAGCGGACCGCATGAAGAAGGCCATATATCTCGGCCGCATCGCCCGCGCCGTCTTGGAGCTTTCCCTTAAGAAGAGGAAAGAGGACGACAAGGACCACTACGCCAACAAGAGGCTCAAGCTGTCCGGCGACCTGATGGAGGATCTGTTCAGGACCAGCTTCAGCAGCCTCATGAAGGATCTGAAATACCAGCTGGAGAGGAACTGGGGAAGGAAAAAGAGCGACTTCAACATATCGTCCTCCATCCGGCCCGACCTTCTCACGCACAAGCTCCTCCACGCGCTTGCCACCGGCAACTGGGTCGGAGGCCGCGCAGGAGTGTCGCAGTTACTGGACAGGACGTCCAACATGTCTGCCATGTCCCACCTGAGAAGAATAACCTCCTCACTCACAAGGAGCCAGCCTCACTTCGAGGCCCGTGACCTTCACCCGACGCAATGGGGAAGGCTCTGCCCGTCGGAGACTCCCGAAGGCCAGAACTGCGGTCTTGTGAAGAACGCGGCGCTCATCATCGACGTTTCCGAAGGATTCCCCGAGGGAGAGGTCAAGTGGATGCTCAAGGAGCTGGGCCTCGGCTCGGTGAAAGAAGAAGGCACCCGCGTCTATGTGAACGGCGACCTCGTCGGCACACACCGCGACGCGTCTAAGCTGGTCGGAGAGATAAGGGACCGCAGAAGATACGGTCTTCTGCCGTCCGGCGTCAACATACGCCACGACAGCGAAATGAAAGAAGTCATAATCAACTGCGACGAGGGCCGCCTCAGACGTCCGCTCATGATCCTGAAGGACGGAAGGACGATGATCTCCAGGAAGCACATCGAAGGGATGCGCGACGGCAAAGTGTCGTGGAACGACCTGTTCCGCGAAGGCATCATCGAGTGGGTCGACGCAGAGGAAGAGGAGGACGCACTCGTTCTGGTGGAGCCGTACGGCGTGCCCAGAAGATGCGACCACTGCCAGCATGCCCTGTCCCCCACGGACGCGGACTGGATGAACCCCGGCAAGGAAGAGAGAGCCGTGCTCAGGTGCAAATGGTGCGGCCAGGATATGACCGTGGACACCAAGATCACCAAAGAGCACACGCACATGGAGATAGACCCCATGGTGATCCTCGGAGTCGCATCGGGCATCGTTCCGTACCCGGAGCACAATTCCGCACCCCGTGTGACCATGGGGGCGGGAATGGCGAAACAGGCCCTCGGCATACCTGCCGCCAACTACCGCATCAGGCCCGACACGAGAGGCCACATAATGCACTATCCGGAGGTGCCGATGGTTCAGACCCAGACCATGGAGTACATGGGTTACAACCACCGCCCCGCCGGACAGAACTTCTGCGTCGCCGTGCTGTCTTACCACGGCTACAACATAGAAGACGCGCTGGTCATGAACAAAAGCTCGGTGCAGAGAGGGCTGGGAAGATCATCCTTCCTGAGATCCTACCGCGCAGAGGAGCGCCGCTACCCCGGCGGACAGGAGGATCGTTTTGAGATACCGTCCCCCGACATAATGGGCGCCCGCGCCGACTTTGCATACGCCTCGTTGGGAGATGACGGACTCATATCCCCCGAGTCGGACGTCAACGGCAGCGACGTCCTGATAGGAAAGACGTCTCCCCCCAGGTTCCTGGAGGAGGAGACAGACTTCCTGACGCCTCAGAAAAGGAGAGAGACCTCCGTCACAGTGAGGCCCGGAGAGAAAGGATACGTCGACTCTGTGATGGTGACCGAGTCCGAGAACGGTTCGAGGCTTGTGCGCGTCAAGGTGAGAGACGAGAGGATACCCGAGCTGGGCGACAAGTTCTGCTCCAGGTTCGGGCAGAAGGGAGTCGTCGGAAGACTCGTCGACCAGTGCGACATGCCCTTCACGTCCGACGGCGTCACGCCTGACCTGGTGGTCAACCCGCACGGCATACCTTCCCGTATGACGATCGGCCACGTTCTCGAGATGATCGCCGGCAAGGTCGGATCCATGGAAGGCCGTGTGATAGACGGCACGGCGTTCTCCGGAGAGAATGAGGAATCCATCCGCGACGGCCTCGTCAGGAACGGATTCAGCAACAATGGGAAAGAGGTCATGTACGACGGCAAGACCGGGCGCATGATCCAGACCGAAGTGTACACGGGAGTGATCTTCTACGAGAAGCTGCACCACATGGTCAGCGGGAAGATGCACGTGCGCTCCAGAGGGCCGGTGCAGATACTCACCAGGCAGCCTACCGAGGGTCGTTCCAGACAGGGAGGACTCAGGTTCGGAGAGATGGAGCGCGACTGTCTGATCGGCCACGGAGCTGCCATGGTCATAAAGGACCGTCTGTTGGATGAGTCCGACGGGACCCAGCAGTACATATGCGGCAACCCCAACTGCGGACACATAGCGATAATGGACAGGCACGGCTCGCTGTACTGCCCCGTGTGCAAGAACAACTCCAGCATCCACTTGGTCCAGACATCGTATGCGTTCAAGCTGCTGATGGACGAACTCCTGGCCCTGGGTGTTGCAATGAGGCTTCAACTGGAGGACCTGACATGATGCGCGGAATCACAAAAAGAATAGGATCGATAAAGTTCTCCTGCGTCTCCCCCGACGAGATAAGGAAGATGTCTGCAACCAAGATCATCACGGCCGACACGTACGATGACGAAGGGTACCCGATAGAGATGGGCCTCATGGATCCCCACATGGGGGTCATCGAACCCGGACTCCGCTGCAAGACCTGCGGATGCAAAGTGGACGAATGCCCCGGGCACTTCGGACACATAGACCTGGCGATGCCGGTCATCCACGTGGGTTTCATAAAAGACATAAAGCTCATGCTCGAGAGCACATGCCGCAGCTGCGGAAGGCTCATGCTCACCGCCGATCAGATCGAGGTGCGCAGGAGCAACATGAGCGGCATGAAGGATCTCGGCAGCGGCACCATAGACATAAAGAACTTCTCCAAGGAGACGGCAAAGGACGCTTCGACGAGAGGAGTGTGCCCCTACTGCGGCGCAGAGCAGATAAAGATCAAACTGGACAAGCCCACCACCTTCAGGGAGGTCGACGACAACCACAAGCTCACGCCCAAAGAGGTGCGCGAGAGGCTTGAGCGCATCACCGATGAGGACCTCAGGACGCTGGGCATGGATCCGGCGACCTGCAGGCCCGAGTGGATGATACTCACCGCACTCGCCGTGCCGCCCGTGACCGTGCGGCCGTCGATCACTCTGGACTCAGGGGACAGATCGGAGGACGACCTCACCCACAAGCTGGTCGACGTGCTCAGGATCAACCAGAGGCTCAGAGAGAACCGCGACACCGGGGCGCCCCAGCTGATCGTGGAGGATCTGTGGGAACTCCTGCAGTACCACGTCACAACGTATTACGACAACCAGACGTCCGGGATACCCCCCGCAAGGCACAGGTCCGGACGCCCGCTCAAGACGCTGGCGCAGAGGCTCAAAGGGAAAGAAGGGCGTTTCAGATCCAATCTTTCCGGAAAGCGTGTTAACTTCTCCGCCCGTACGGTGATATCTCCGGATCCGATGCTCTCGATCAACGAGGTCGGAGTTCCGGAGAAGGCGGCGAGGGAGCTGACAGTGCCTGTTCACGTCAACGAGCACAACCTCGCCAAGATAAGAGAGATGGTCGCCCGCGGACCGGAGCCGTCCGGCACAGAGGCATACCTTCCCGGCGTGAACTACGTGATAAGATCCGACGGAAGGAGGATCAGGGTCACTCCCCGCAACGCGGAGGAAGTGTCGTCGAATGTTGAGATCGACTACACCGTGGAGAGGCAGCTTGTGGACGGCGACGTCGTGCTGTTCAACAGACAGCCTTCGCTGCACAGAATGTCCATGATGGCCCACCGCGTGAGGATAATGGACGGCCGCACCTTCAGGTTCAACCTGTGCGACTGTCCGCCGTACAACGCTGATTTCGACGGGGACGAGATGAATCTCCACGTCCTCCAGTCGGACGAGGCCCGCGCCGAGGCCCGCATACTGATGCAGGTCCAGGAGAACATCCTGTCGCCCAGGTACGGAGGCCCGATCATCGGAGCCATCCACGACCACATCACAGGGGCGTACTTCCTCACTCACGACAACCCCAGATTCGACAGGTTCGAGGCGATGAACATCCTCTCGAAGCTTCCCGACATCGAGGTGCCGGAACCGTACAAGGACGATGCCGGCAAGGAATACTGGACGGGGAAGCAGATATTCTCGATCGTGCTTCCGAAGGACTTCCGCACCACATTCAAATCCAGCATATGCCAGAACTGCAAAGATTGCCGGAGGGACGCCTGTGAGTTCGACGCTTACGTCAAGATCCGCAACGGCGAGCTGCTTTGCGGGACGATAGACGCGAAGGGCATAGGCAACAGCAAAGGCAAGGTCCTCGACAGGATCGCCAGGGACTACGGCTCCGAGCGCGCCGCGAAGTTCATCAACGAAGTGACAAGGCTCGCCCTGGGCGCGCTGATGAACCACGGGTTCAGCACAGGCATAGGCGACGAGGACATTCCCGACGAGGCCGCGCTGGAGATCGCAGATTTCAACCAAGAGTGCATAAACAAGGTGTCGGAACTGGTGGAATCCTACCAGGAAGGCACCCTCGAGCAGATGCCCGGACGCTCCCTGAGAGAGACGCTGGAGGTGGAGGTCATGAAGGTACTCGGATTGGCCCGTGACCAGGCCGGACGCGTTGCGGGAAAACATCTCGGAATGGAGAATCCCGCAGTGATAATGGCAAGGGCAGGCGCCAGAGGATCGATGCTCAACCTGTCCCAGATGGCAGGCTGCGTCGGCCAGCAGGCAGTTCGTGGAGAGAGGCTGTCCAGAGGATATTGGGACAGGACCCTTCCGCACTTCCAGAAGGGCGACCTCGGAGCATATGCGAGAGGATTCTGCTCCAACTCCTACAAGTCGGGGCTGAACCCCACCGAGTTCTTCTTCCACGCCATGGGAGGAAGGGAAGGTCTGGTCGACACTGCGGTCAGGACATCTAGGTCGGGATACATGCAGAGGAGGCTCGTCTCGGCCCTCGAAGACCTGAAACTGACCAACGACGGCACCGTCAGAAACACCGTCGGCACCGTCGTGCAGTTCAAATACGGCGAGGACGGAGTGGACCCTGCCAGAACGGTCAGGGGAAAGGCCATCGACCTGGACGATCTCTTTGCGGAGGTTCTCGGAGACGAGGCCAACGTGATGCTCCACATGGACGACCGCGACGTCGGCGACGACTACGGCTCCAGAGAGAAGGATGAAATGGAGTATTCCGAGGAAGAGGAGAGCGAGGACTATGAGGAATTGGACTCCGACTATGAAGGAGGAGGTGAGTGAGTGGCCAAGAAAGATACGTTGAAAGCGTTGATCAACAGAGGCGTGAGCGAAGAGGTCGCGACCCTGCTGTTGGGCAAATACAGCACGCTCAGCGCCATAGGGGCGGCGGGATCTGAGGAACTCGTCGCGATAGGCCTTACGGACGAGGCCGCAGAGGACACGCTGGCCAAGATAGGCAAGCAGTCGCCCCGCTCGTCCGCGCAGAGCAAGTCGAAGAAGCCCGTTCCGGAGGCGGCGCCCGAGGAACCCATGGAAGAGGTGTTCGGCAACCGCGTCATCACCCCTACGGAGGAAAGGCTCGGCGCACTGGCCAAGAAGCTTGACATGGACCTTCCCCCCAAGATAATAACCGACATTTCGAGAGCCATCGAGAACGCCGACTTCGACGACGCCGTTTGCAACAAACTGCTCGTCGTGGCGAACAGGATGTACACATCCCATCTGATGGACAGGAACGAGTCCGCAGGCGTCATGGCGGCCCACTCCCTGGGAGAACCCGGTACGCAGATGAACATGCGTACCTTCCACTATGCAGGAGTCGCCAACATCAACGTCACGCAGGGCTTGCCCAGGCTGATAGAGATCGTGGATGCCAGGCGCGTTCCGAGCACCCCGTCCATGGAGATACCGCTGGTCGGCATCGCCGCGCAGGACGAGAGCGTCGCACGCCACGTGGCGTACGAGATCGAAATGACCACGCTTCTGGACATCGCGTCCGTCGAGACGGACATCACCAACATGAGGCTTATCGTCAAACCCGACATAAGGAAGATGACCGTCCACGGTCTGGCTCCCGAGGACATAGTGGACAGGCTCAACAAAGTGAAAGCGGTCCGCGGACTGGTGAAGCTCTCGGACTTCGATGTGGTCATCACTTCCGACGAGTCCTCTTACAAGAAACTCCAGGTCATGTACGACTCGATCAGAAACGCCAAGATAAAGGGCATCGACGGGATAACCAGGGCGGTTCTGAGCAAGACGGGAGGTACGTGGAAGATCGTCACCGAGGGAAGCAATCTGAAGGAGGTCCTGAGGATCGAGGGGGTCGACGCCGACAAGGTGATGACCAACAGCATACTCGAGGTCGCCGAGGTCCTTGGGATAGAGGCGGCGAGGAACTCCATCATCCATGAGGCGATGGGCACCCTCGGAGAGGCGGGTCTGGACGTGGACATCAGGCACATCATGCTGGTGGCGGATCTGATGACCAACGACGGCTACGTCAAGGCGATAGGGAGGCATGGAGTGTCCGGCAAGAAATCGTCCGTCCTGGCAAGGGCGGCGTTCGAAATAACCGCGGCGCACCTGCTCCACGCGGCCATGGTCGGAGAGGTTGACAGCCTCGAAGGCGTGACCGAAAACATCATTGTGGGACAGCCGGTCACATTGGGGACCGGCGCAGTAAACCTTATTTACACTCCCCGAAAGGAGGCACAGGAATGAGCGACAAGATCGACATAAGCAGAGCATTGAAGGCCGCGATCACCACCGGCAAGGTGGAGTTCGGGGTCGACCAGACAGAAAAAGCGATTAAAACGGGCAAGGCGCAGATGATAATTCTGTCCAGAAATTGCCCAAGCGAGACGCTGACAGGCGGCGTCAACGTGAAAGTGCACGTGTTCGAGGGCAACAACATGGAACTCGGGGCACTGTGCGGCAAACCTTTCTCCGTCTCCGCACTCGCGGTGATAGACAAGGGCACGTCCAACATCTTAACGCTGTGAGAGACATGTCCGCGGATATCGTCCTTACCGAGGAGACGCTGAGGTTCATAGCGTTGTTCGAACAGATCACGAAGACTAACGCCATAGACTGCATGGATGCCGACGAAAAATTGGTGTTCGTGGTCGAAAAAGGACAGGGCAATAGGGCCGTGGGCAAAAAAGGCGAGCACGTGATCAAACTCAAGGACATGACCGGAAAGAACATCCAGGTCGTAGAGTACTCCGAGGACCCGGAACAGTTCGTGAAGAACGTGTTCCACATATACGGACCTCAGAATGTGGTCATTGAGCAGCGCGGAAACATAACGCATGCCACGATAACCGTGGATCCCAAACTCAAGGGCCGGGCGATAGGGAAGGCGGGAAAGAACCTGCGCATAGCCCGGGACATCGTGAACAGGCACCACGAGATACAGAGCATAAGCGTGGACTGACCCTGCGGGAGAGCCGCGGGGTCAGTTCAGAGGGGTTCGCTCCACTTCGAGCCTGTCCGCAGTGGGGTATTCCTCCACTATGAAACACCGGTACGGGAGTTCGGAGGCGATCCCCTCCAAGATCCAGGAGGCTGTTTCCAGGAACCCCCCCTCTTTATCCGCCCGCATCATGTTCCGCGGCACGCCGAACCTGTCGGCCAGGAGCGACGCGGCCTTTTCAGGGTCGTCGGCGTACACCAGACCCCGCAGGATGGTCCCGTCCGAGGTCACGGCGTCGTACTCCTGCGCCACATGAACGGCGCGGCGGGTCAGGCGGTTTCTCAGCTGCACGCCGTCCTTGAACACAGAGGAGCAGAAGTGCATCCGCATCCTGCGGTGGTTCTTCATGACCGCAAGCGCCGTCTCTTCGGAACCGAGGATCGACGCGGAGACGTCATTCTTTATTTCGAATCCGTGCGATGACATCATGCCCCAGTTGCCCTCCGAGAACTCCAGTTCGTTCATGTTGACGAAATCCACTCCCGCGCGTTCGGCGGCCGATATAAGCCGGTCAAGCGATTTTTCGCGCCCCGGGATCGACGGCACCTCCAGTCCGACGGACATGCGGGTGCTCTTCACGATTTCTTTGAGCAGATCCTCCGGCGGAGAGTCCCAGCGTTCCGTCGGGATGTGGAATCTTATTTCGTCGAGGCCGGCGGCCTCCAGAAGCCTGACCTTCTCAGGATCCGGCTTGGCGGTGTAGAGGTGGATGTGATGATCTCTGCCGAATCTCTCTTTCAGCAGGCGGATCGCGTCCAGCGTGCGGTCGATGACGACAAGCGGATCTCCGCCGGTTATCCCGGTGCCCGTCGCGTCCATCGACTCGGCCTCTTTTATGATGTCGTCGGGCGACGAGACCCTCATCTCGTTGGCGAACACGACGTCCTTCCCCTTCCGCTCGTCGGACACGGGGCAGTAGAAGCAGCCCGCGTCGCATATACCGGTTATGAACAGGACCATTTTGGATCCTTTGACGCAATGTCTGCACCCTTCCGGGAGCCGGCCGTTGGACGCAGATCCATAACCGTGCCGCCTGATGACCATGCGCGGGCATCCGCACGATGTTTTAATAACCATTGCACGCCTTGACAAACGCATGAAGAGGGAGACCGGCCTGATATTGGCTTTGGACGAGACCGATGCCGCGAAGGCGCTGCGCATAGCCGATTCGGCGTCTGCGTACGTCGACGCGATAAAGATCAACTGGCCTCTGGTGCTGTCCGCCGGTCCGGAGATGATCACAAGGCTTGCCGAGATATCAGACGTCATATGCGACTTCAAGGTCGCCGACATACCCAACACGGTGAGGCTCATCGTCGAAGGCGCAGCGGCAAGAGGCGCGTCCGCCGTCATTGTGCATGCTTTCACGGGCGAGGACTCTCTCACGGAGGCGGTCAGGGCGGCGGGAAAGGCGGACATATACGCGGTCACGGAGATGAGCCATCCGGGCGGAGCGGCCTTCACTGCTCTTCATGCGGAAGAGATGGTCAGGATGGGCAAAAGATGCGGCGTGTCGGGGTTCGTGGCGCCGGCGACGCGCCCGGGCAGGATCGCAGAGATACGGAAGATAGCGGGAGATCTGGAGATAATGTCTCCAGGAGTCGGCGCGCAGGGCGGGAGCGCCGGCGCGGCGATTTCAGCGGGCGCGGACCACGTCATTGTGGGGCGCTCCATATACGGTTCAGAGGACCCTGCGGCGGCCGCCAAGGCCGTGTGCGACGAGATAAAATCCCTGCTCTGATAAAAGACCCAGAGTGCAGAGGCCGCACCCCGGTCACGCGGCGTGAATTGAACACATTTATAAAGACATGGGCTCCTTCCCACTTTGTGTGGATTCTTATAGGAATATTTGGAAAGCGGTCCAAAACCCGACATGATATGTACCCCTCCTTCGATACAACGTCATGTCGATGAGAGACGACGATTTCAA
>JAITQH010000084.1 GCA_031288985.1 Candidatus Methanoplasma sp.
CGTCTCCCTCGGCGGAGAGGTCGTGCTGCTGGACCCCAAGATGGTGTGCGGACGCGATCATATAGTCTCGGCCGTGATGCATGCGGAGCGTGCGTTCGCGAACGGCGCGAACCGATCCAAGAACATTCTCACAGAGATCATTCTGTATGCGGCCGGCGAACGGCAGATCGGCCGGGCCGTCGAGAAGATGCGCCCCAAGGGGAACGGCATGGTCGCGGTGCTGCTCGGGATCTCCGATCCAAGGCTTGAGGACATCGGCCTGGAGATCTGCGATGAATTCTTGGAGCCGTCGACCGACAAGCTCCTGGCGCTGGGCGTGGATCCCGTGGAAGGCGTGCCTCCGGAAGATCTCATCCTCGAGCATGTGGCGATGGTCGATCTTATGAAACAGTGACCGGGGCTTTCGCCCCGGGTTGTAAATAAAAATGCCTGCCTGTGCAGGCTGTGGTTTTCAGACGTCGGGAACGAACTTGAACCCGTAGTGGATCACTCCGGACGCGCCGTCCGCATCCAGTTTGCGAAGCACCGCGCGCACGGGCATTCCTATCTCGATCTTGTCGAGATCGGCGTCCACAAGCTGTCCCGCGATCAGAACGTCGTCCTTCGTCTTCACGAACACGACCGCGTACGGCTTCAGGAAGTCGTTGCAGGCCGGAGATTCATGGACGACGGAGAATGAGAATATCTCGCCGTTCCTGTCGATCTTGTGCTTCTCCACCTTCCCGATGCTGTCCCTGCGGCATTTGGGGCAGAAGTCGCGCTTCGGGAAATAGACCTTCCCGCAGCATCCGCACTTCGATCCCTCGAGGTTGTACCTTCCCGGTATCTCTCTCCACTCTCTTGCGACGGACGACATCAGACCGCCTCCAATATGCTCACGGTGACAGCGGAACCGGTGCCTCCGACGCTCTGCGCCAGACCGTATTTCGCGTCCTTCACCTGCCTCTTGTCCGCGGTCCCTCTCAACTGTTCGGCGATCTCCACTATCTGCGCCACGCCTGCGGCTCCGATGGGGTATCCTCTCGCCTTAAGGCCGCCGGATGTGTTCACGGCAACCTTTCCGGACCCGACCCTGGTGTCCCCGTTGAGGAACGCTTTGCCCGCCTCCCCTTTCTTGTACAGGCCGAGGTCCTGCAGCGCCAATATCCCCGCCACGGAGAAGTCGTCGTGCACCTCGGCCACATTGATGTCCTTTGCGGTTATGCCCGCCAGGGAGTATGCCTTCTGCGCCGCCGCCGCCGTGGCGCCGAACGTCGTGATGTCGGGTCTTTGGAACAGAGCCAGCGTGTCGCTGGCCTGCGCCGTTGCCGAGACCTTGACGTATTTGTCGGTGTATTTTTTGGCTTCGTCCAGAGGACAGAGCACCACTGCCGCCGCGCCGTCGGTTATGGGCGCGCAGTCGAACATCCCCAGAGGCGACGCCACCGGGCCCGATCTGAGCACCGTCTCTATCGGCACCGCTTTCCTGAACTGCGCCCCGGGGTTGAGTTCTCCGTGGAAGTGGCTGTTGACGGCCACGGAAGCTATCTCCTCGCGGGTCGCCGTGCCCTCATGTATGAGCCTGCGCGCTATGATCGCATAGAGCGACGCCAGAGTGAGGCCCATTCCCGCCTCCCATTCCGCGTCCGCCGTGGAGTCCATTATGTGATTGATGGATGCGTCATCGAGATCGGTCATCTTCTCCGCCCCTCCGACGAGGACGGTGTTGTGGAGTCCTGACGCCACCGCCATGACCGCCTGCCTGAACGCGACGCCTCCGGACGCACCGCCCGCCTCCACCCTCGTGGCGGGTATGTGGTGGCTTGCCATTCCGGAATAGTCCGCTATCAGTGCATCGATGTGCTGCTGGTCGATGAATCTGCCCGCCGACAGATTGCCGATGAACACGCCGTCTATCTCCTCTCCGGAGAGTTTTGCGTCCTCTATGGCCTTTATTCCCGCTTCGAGCCCGAGGCTCCTGAATGATTTGTCCCAAAGTTCTCCGAACTTGGTCACTCCCACGCCTATTATTGCTACATCTCTCATGTCATCACTCCGACATTATTATCTTGCCCTTGTGCTTCGCATAGAGCCCGTAGTCCAGATACACCGGGTTCGCGATGATCTTGTCCACGGTCGGCGCGTTCTCCCTTTTGTATCCGGTTATTGCGTCCGTCACGGTTATGTCGAACGCGTCGCTGCCCGCGCCGGATCCGTACGACGTGACGAATATCCTGTCTCCGGCCTGCGCCTTGTCCAACACCGCCGCCAGCCCCAGAGGGACCGATCCGCTGTAAGTGTTGCCTATGTTGGGCGTGAGCAGCCCCGTCTCGATCTGCTCCGGTGTGAATCCGAGCATTCCTGCCACCCTGGTGGGGAATTTGCCGTTGGGCTGGTGGAATACGGCGTATTTGTAATCCTGCGGTTTGGATCCCACCTCCGCCAAAAGCTTCTTCGCGGCGGATGTTATATGTTTGAAATATGCGGGTTCGCCGGTGAACCTCCCTCCGTGGAGGGGGTAAGGCTGCCCTTCGCGCCTCCAGAAGTCCGGAGTGTCCGTTGTGAAACTGAGGGTCTTGTTGATCTTTGCTATGACATTTTTGCTTCCGATGAGATATGCAGCGCCGCCCGCCGATGCGGAATATTCCAAAGCATCGCCGGGAGCTCCCTGGGATGTGTCGGCGCCTATCGCAACGCCGTACTTCGCCATGCCGGCGCCCACGAGCCCCATGCATGCCTGCATGCCGGCCGTTCCCGCCTTGCAGGCGAATTCCATGTCCACCGCCGTCATGTCGGGGGTGGCCTCTATGGCCTCCGCGACTATGGACGCGGTGGGCTTCACCGCGTAAGGGTGCGACTCCGACCCGACATACACCGCGCCGATGTCCTTCGGATCCACGTCGGGGACGCGGGCCATCATGTTCCTGGCCGCCTCCGTCGCGATCGTCACAACATCTTCGTCGCATCCGGGGACGGACTTCTGATTTATCATCAGGCCTTTCCCCATGCTTTTGCCGTCCACTCCCCAGATCCTTCCGATCTCCTCAGGCTTTATCCTGAAGCGGGGGATATACGCGCCGTAGCTTACGATACCTACATCCATCTTATTTCCCTTCTTTCAATTCATTCATTTTGCCCACTATGTCTTCCACCGTGAGCTTCGTCGTCACGAGCGGTATGCCTTCCAGCTTCGCCAGTTTCACGGCCAGCGGGTCGGTCTGCTCCGGCTGCTGGTATACGACCATCGCAGGCGTGAGCGGGTGGGCCCTGATGGCCACCATCGGAGAACGGCCGAAATGCACATTGGTGAATATCAGCGCCCTCTCGATGCTCCATCCGTATATTTTCAGATAATCTTCCGAGCTGAGGCTGAGGATCGCTTTTACGGAGTCCACGATCGTGTATCCGTATATGCGCTTGGCAGGCATCCTCTCGGTGTTAAGATTCTTGCCGGATATGGATTCGATGAACCTTTTCTCGTCGATCCCCTCTGCAAACTCGTCCATGGCTATGATGCATTCGAGCTTCAGGCTCGGCATATAGCGGGACATGACCTGGGATCCGTTCTCTGCGTCGAGTTTTACGAAGGCGTCCACCATCTTGCGGACCACGTTCACTCCGGGAGACTTCCTTCTTCCCGCTTCATAGTCGCTGATGACGGAATGCGAGATCCCCATGGCGTCCGCCAGTCTGTGCTGGGACAGCTTGAATTCCTCTCTCCATTTCCTTATGGTCTTTCCGGGCTCGGCGGAGAGTGCGATCTCTCCCGCAATCTTCTCTTTAAACTCGTCAGCCATTGCCGTTAAATCAGAATGCATTATTTAATTATGTCGAATGCCCCTATCGTCGATTGACGTAATAAACTCAGCCGAGTTCTTCCCTGAGCCTGTCGGCGACTGTGCGGAGGACCTTCAGCCTTGCATACTTCTTGTCGTTGGACTCCACGACCGTCCACGGCGCGTGCTCGGTGTCCGTCGTCTCCAGGACGGCGTCTATGCGTTCGCCGTACGCATCCCATTTGGAACGGTTGCGCCAGTCGTCGTCGGTGATCTTCCACTGTTTCATGGGGTCCTTCATCCTCTTTTTGAACCGCTTCAGCTGCTTCTCCTGCGAGATCTCCATCCAGAATTTTATGACGATCGCGCCGTTGTCCGCAAGCACCCTTTCAAAACCGTTGATCTCTCCGGGAGACCTCAGATACTCGCTCTCCGAGCACAGCCCTTCGACGGGTTCGACAAGCATCCTGCCGTACCATGTTCTGTCGTACACCGTGGTGCGGCCCGCCGCCGGCATTGTGTTGGAGAATCTCCACAGGTACGTGTGGCTCAGCTCATCCTGCGTGGGCGCCTTTATCGGCACCACCCTGTATCCGCGGGGATTCATTGCATGGCACAGGTGTTTTATGGCCGACCCTTTTCCGGCGGCGTCCCATCCTTCGAATCCGACGATCAGCGAGCGCTCGCTTCCGGCCAGCCTCTCCTGCAGGATCGCGAGCTCGTCCGACGCCTCGTTTATCTGCGCCTCGTAGTCGCCTTCGAACTTCTTGGAGAGGTCCGTGCCGGCGCGTGCGTTGGGAAAGCGTCTTTCAAAGGGAATGGGGATGCGCTCCGGCTCCTGCGCGAGCCTCGCCTCCATCCTTTTGACTATGGCCGAGGCCGCCCTCATCACGGTGTCTTTGACCTCTCCCGCGTCGATGATGTTCCATGGGCAGTGGAGGGTGTCCGTCATTCTGCTTATGCGGTCCACGGCGATCTCGCGGTATTCAGACAGATCTATGTGGTCCACGCACAGGAACGAACACTCGGCGGGGCTGCGGCTGTAAAGGTCGCCGTGCTCTCTGATGACGGCTTCCGACGCCCTCAGCAATATCTTGATCACAAGGGTGCCGTTGTTGGAGAGGTACGTCTCGAATCCGTTCGCCATGCCGAGCATCCTGTCAAGGCCCTCCCTGTCTTCGGAGTTGTGCCTCTCGATGATCGCCGAATACCAAGAACGGTCGTAAAGGGCTATGCGGGAGTCTGCGGGCGTGTTTCTCATGAACCCTGCGATGCTCCACGGATCCCTGGGCATGTTCGGGTTGAAGCGGTGGTACTCCACACCCCTGGGCTCCAGACAGCGCACGAGTTCGTTGATCACTCTGCCTATCACCCTTCCGCTGTTCCCTTCGAACAATATCAGAACAGGTATGCCCTTCTCATAGGCCTTCTGCTGTACGATGTTCAGTCGTTCGTTCAGACCTTTGTCGATCAGGGCATCCATGCATTCCGTATGCGGGTGCGGATATTAATAACGGCTGCGGCCTCACTTGGCGGGATAGAAGGCGTAAAGCCCATTGTTGTTGTTCTCTTTCTGCAGATAGAACGAATATGGGTTGCCTTCGTGCGCGTTTCTCTGAGACAGCCCCAATTCCATGAAGCTTTCCACGGTGGTCTCGCCGGCGGCGTACGTCTTTCCGTTCTTCACGCCTTTGAGATATTCGTAGGCCATGGTCGTGGAGGGAGAATAGTCCGCGTCCACGACGACAGCGGTCATGGCGTGCCCGGGAAGCACCAGTATCGCCGACTCATAACCGGCCGCGGCGTATATGGCGGCCGCCAGGATCGACGTGTCCTCGCAGTCGCCGGCGCCGTTGTATATGGTCTCTATGGGGTATTGGAAATATTCGTTCGTGCCGAACATGTACTTGTCGGCGTCCATGTTGTTGGAGTTCGGCGGATATTTGATGCATATCTGGTCGAACGCCAGCACGAAGTTTGCGAATCCCGGATCTGTATTGCTGTGCGGACCGTACAGAATGGTCAGCTTTTCCGCCATATCGACAACCACGGGATCGTTGTACTCTATGAATGAAGAATATGCGCTCGAAGACGGCCACCTTCCGTTCTTGTTCTTGTTGCGGGCGTCGTCATAGGCTTGGTAATCAAAGATCACATCCATTTCGTACGCCTTGTTCTCATAGATCCATGAATAGCTTTTCTCCACGGTGGTGAAATATTTCACCTTGCCTTCATACGTCTTGACTGCGTTGTACGTGTCGGATCCGGAGTAGCATTTCAAAGACACTTGGAACCACCCGGCTCCGGGGGCCGATGTCGTGCCGTCGGAGTTGTTAAGGAAATAATGAAGTGCGGGTTCGGCTTTCCTTACAGGCGTCATGCCCGAATATTTTGTGCCGAGCGTGTCGGTGTATACGTTGTGGTCGAGATCGAAGAGCTTCCATTCGTAGAAGGTGTACTCGGCGGCCTTTTCCGGATCCAAGACGAATTCCATCTCGTCGCTGAGCACCCCGACCGACAGCGTCTCTTGTCCGGGGAGAAATGCTCCGCTGAGGACGAACTTGTCCCCGTTGTCAAGATATATCGTATACGTGGGTTCTTCCCTGTCCAGCGAATAAGAGAACGCGAATACTGTCGTGACCGCGGCCAAGACCAAGATCAGAACGACTGCGACTGCCAGATATTTTGCCGAATTCGACTTCTTTGCGGCCTTCGGAGCGTACATTGGACCGGGCGCGGCGTACGGAGCCACGAAGGCGCCGCAGGCCGCACAGAACGACGAACCGTCCGGCACGCTGTTTCCGCAATGGGGACAGAACATGGAAAGCTTGGATGGCGTGCCGGCAATATATAATATTGCACAATCCTGATCGGATCGCGATCGGGCGGTGCGGGGATGCGGTTTTTGACCGCACGTCCTGCATTGTGCGCCGCGCCGCAGGTGCGTGCATCGATGTCCGCGCGACTTTATCACGTCCGTTTCCTATAATCGTCCATGACCTGCGGTGAAGACAAATTCGACAAGCTGTGCACCGAAATGGGGGGCTTCTCGCCCGACACGCTGAGAGCGATCAGAGATCTCGATCCCAAGTTCATTGGCCTGATACACGATCTGGACCGCGTGATGGTGGAGGACGGCGCCATATGCAGGAAGAACAAAAGGCTCATGGCCCTTGCGTGCGCCGCAGTGAGGATGTGCGACGACTGCATATATCCTCAGGCAAAGGTCGCCAAGAACTACGGCGCCACAAAAGAAGAGATCCTGGAAGCCGTGAGAGTGGCGGTGATGATCGGCGGGATCCCGTGCTGGTCGGCCGCGAAGAACGGCGTCGCGAGACTTTTTGACGAATGGGATTGATGCAGACGCGCCGCACGGCGCGGGCGTCGGCGCGGGGCGTTGAGCGCATCTTTTCGATCCGCCTATATTACATATATAAGAAAGAAGAGAGGCCGGCGGACCCCGTTCCGCGGCGCCGATCCGGGAGGGGCGTGCAGGCGGTATTCATGAATTGCCGTTATTCCTATAAACATGGTCTATAATTATTCGTATCAGGATATAATAATGCGGATATTGACATTTTTACCGAAAGGTTTAAATC
>JAITQH010000120.1 GCA_031288985.1 Candidatus Methanoplasma sp.
CTTCAAGACCCTCAAAGATATTCGGTTATAACATTCTTCCTATTAGGTACGTGGACGCGCACCCTGTTATCTCTGCATCCGCAAACGAGCCGATCGGCAGATCCGATGCGATCGCCACAGGACGGTAATTCGCGGTCCTGGCGATGACGGTGCCCGGCTTTCCCTGTTCGGTCACGAGGATCCGGAACCTTTTGCCCACGGATTCGCTGTTGACCTCCGTCTCCACTCTGTTCTTGACTTCGGTCAGGCGTGCGGAGCGCTCCTTTGCGACGCGTCCGTGGACCTGTTCCATATCGGCGGCCTCCGTTCCCGGGCGCGCCGAGAACCGGGTGATGTTGACGGTGTCGGCTCTCAGTTCCTCGATCAGGCGCACGCTGGCCTCGTGATCGGCATCCGTCTCCCCCGGGAATCCGGAGATTATGTCGGTTGCTATGCTGATGTCCGGATGACGGGACCGCATCTTCCCCACAAGGGTCATGAACCTGTCCGCCGTGTATCTCCTGTTCATTGCTTCGAGAATGGAATCGCTGCCGCTTTGCACGGGCACATGAAGGAACCTGTACACCCGGGGGTCGTCAAAGATCTCCGCGACGCCGTTCGATATGGGCTCCAGCATGTTGGGGTTCATCATGCCCACTCTTATCCGATAGTCTCCTTCTTTCTCCAGCATTCCGCGGAGAAGACCCACAAGATCCGTCCCCCTGTCGAGGCCGTAGCATGCGGAGTCCTGCGCCGTCACAAGCACCTCCTTCACTCCGGAATCGACCATGCGGCCAAACCTATCAAATATCTCCTCCTCGGGATAACTCTTCAATCTTCCCCTTGCGAATTTGGTTATGCAGTATGAGCAGTCGCCGAGACACCCCTGTGCGATCGGTATGATGTTGCCCACGGCATTCTCCGACGCGGGGGAGCATCCGCACCCGTAGCGTCCTTGGACGGCCGACGAGAAATCTCCGTATTCGTCAGGCGGGATGATGAGGCACCCCGGAAGCCTGATGTCGATGCGGCCGCTCTGAACCTTTGCCATGCACCCCGCCACGATGACCTCCTTGCCCATCCTGCGCAGATCGGACATGCGGCGGAGCATTCTCTTCTCGGTCGTATCGACCACTGTGCATGTGTTGAGGATGACTATGTCCGCTTCCTCGACGGCGGCAACCGACTCGTGGCCCATGGCGCCCATGCGTTCGGAGAGCCGGTCGCCCTCCCCGTAGTTCATCGTGCAGCCGTACGATTCGACGTAATACTTCATCTCAGCGCGTGGAGGCTTCTGTGGTGGCCTGTCCAAAGGCGGTCTTGGCCGATATGTTGGTTATCTTTGCGCGGACGGAGGTTCCTTTGGAGGACCCGGGCACGATCACCAGATAGTCGAGGTATTTCCCTATCCCGTCTCCCTTCTTTCCGATGTCCGAGACAAAGAGGTCGATGATGTCGCCCTCTCTCAGAACATTGGCGGAATCCGGCTTCGCAGACTTCCTTACGTTGATGGATCTGCGCGCCCCGCAGGCCTCGCATTCAAGGATGAGCGTGCGGTCTTCCCTTATCATCTTGGTGTCCGGGAGGCCGCATTCGGAGCAGATGACGTACGTTTCCGTATAGGTCTCGATCTTCTCTTTGATATTCTGGGGTGCGATCTTGGCTTTGAAAACCGCTCTGCGCCCGTCGATGTTGCCGGGCGTGCCGAGCTCTTTGAGAAGGAACTGAAGGAGATGCTGCGGGTCGCGTCTGACCTTGTCAGTGACGTCGATGAAGTTCCTGAGGACCGTTATCTTGCCTTCCTGCAGGATATCCAACTCCGGGAGTTCGAACCTTTCGTGGTTCTCTATGGTTTCCGGGAGCACGTCCTTCGCTCTGTCCAGTAATCTGAAGTAATCGTCATCTGCCATCTTTGCACCTGCCACGACTAATCGCGCACTAATTATAAAGGTTTAGGCCGAACGGGCCGTACGGCCCTATTTTAATATGTCTGTCGGAAAGGCTTCGTTCACGCTTTGCGCGGCCGCGGCGCCCCTCCAAATCGGCCTGCGGCGTCAACACATTCAAAGATGCAATACCCATAACAAAGTAGCAATCATACTCGTTTTTATACAATGAATTCATCTGAATTACACAGATACAATGAACTATGAAGTATTTGCAGTCTTTATCGTCTATTTCGCGATCGTTTTGACGGTGGGATTCTATTTCTACAAGCGTTCGGAGTCGATGTCTGACTATTTCCTTGGCGGCAGATCCATGAATCCGTACGTCACGGCTCTGTCCGCACAGGCATCCGACATGAGCAGCTGGCTGTTGATGGGCCTTCCGGGAGCGGTGATCCTGTTCGGCCTCGGCGAGGCATGGATCGGGATAGGGCTTGCGATAGGCTCATACCTGTCATGGCTTTTCGTGGCCAAGAGGCTGAGAAAACACTCCGTGGTCGCGGGGGATTCCACGACCGTCCCCGAGTTCTTTTCCAATCGGTACAACGACCGGAAAGGAATTCTCCGCATCATGAGTGCGGTCATAATCCTGTTCTTCTTCACGATCTATGTCGCATCCGGTTTCAAAGGATGCGGTCTGATCCTCAACACCGTGGTCCCGGACATATCGCTTGAGATCGCGATGCTCGTCGGCGCCGTGATAATAATCGGATACACCTTCATGGGCGGTTTCAAAGCTGTCTGTTGGACGGACTTCTTCCAAGGGATGCTGATGCTCGTTGCAGTGGTCGCAGTGCCGCTGGCGGCGATCAGCGCGCTGGGAGGCTGGGACGGCGTTGTGGCGAATCTGGATTCCGTGGCGTTCATATCGGGCGCAGACGAGTTCCTGAACATATTCCATGACGGGGGGACCGCATTGGCTGCGGTGACCGTCCTGTCCCTGCTGGCATGGGGAATGGGGTACTTTGGGATGCCGCACATAGTAGTAAGGTACATGGCCATACGCCATCCGGACGAGATCAAGATATCCAGAAGAGTGTCGCTCATATGGATCGTGATAGCCCTGACGGCGGCGATACTCATCGGCATCATCGGACGGGCATACTTCCCGACGACCGACTTCGCCGCCGACGGCACCGCGGAGCAGATATTCATAAGCCTCGCGGGCGCGCTGTTCACACCGTTGGTGGCAGGGGTGCTGTTCGCGGCCGTCATGGCCGCGATAATGAGCACCG
>JAITQH010000037.1 GCA_031288985.1 Candidatus Methanoplasma sp.
GTTCCTGTCTGTCTCCGATACCTTGCGGCGATGACTAAAACCTTTGCATCCGCAGACGCGGCCCGACGGACATTGGAGCCTTGCAGCAAAGAATGCGTGCGGTTGTGTGCCACCACAGCAAACATCCTTTTTGTACTATGGAATACCCTTAAATACGTAAAACCTGCTTTTTAAACACTGGGGAACACAATGTATTGCATCAGATGCGGGAAAGAGATTGACGACGGGGTGCAGTTCTGCCCCGGTTGCGGCGGACCCACAAGCGGCAACGCCCGGCCTCCTCCTTACGGCGGAAATTATCAGGCGCCGCCTTACGGATACCAGCTGCCGCTGAAGAACACAGGAGTGGCTGTGATATTGGCATTCCTGTTCACAGGCCTGGGGCACCTTTACATCGGCAAGATCAAAAGAGGGATAGCAGTGCTCATCGGCGGCATTCTGCTGCCTTCGATATCGTTGGTGCTCTTCCTGCCTTTTTTGATCGTGGACAGCGGCGGCGCGACAGATCCCGCCATCGGCGCGTTCTTGGCGCTGCTGATAGTGGTCGGCCTCATAGACGTGATCTATTGGATTTGGAACATAGTTGACGCGTACAACTTGGCCAAAGAGTATAACGACGTACTTCGCAACACCGGGAATCCTCCCTGGTAACGTAAAAACACCTTCCGACGGCCGCGTCCGTCGGCAATCCTTTTCAGAATTTTCAGGAGCGCGATATAATGCGGGCGTACGCCTGCCGGACGGCGCCGAGCGCCTCATCCTTTGCCTTGCGGGCACCCGTAAGTTTCCCGCCTGCTATGCCGTATGCGATCAACCCTTCCTGAAGGGCGTACGCGATCGCTGACCATTCCGCGTCCTTGGACGGGTCGTTCCAATATTCCGCTATGTCTTCGCGGACGCCGTCCTGCACAAAGGACGCGTTCTCCGACGTTATCCCGCAGACCTCTGTGAAGAATGCCGATACCACATCCGCCGACACCATCTCGCCCGACCTCTTCCTGACGGGGTGTATCTTTCCGACCCGGGTTATGCGGACCAGCAGATCCGCACGGCACGGGATCATGCGGATATCGGCCTCCGACAGCCAAAGTGTGCAGGCGCCGATGTACGCGGCGGTCAGATCGGCCAGGGATTGTTCTTCGCCTATCCCCCTTTGCGCGGAGGCAAGAAGGGATTCCGCCCTCTGATGTTCGTTCAGCCTCTCGTCCGGGGTCTTGTGCCTTAACGCAACGGCCGTGCTGTTGATATATGCCGCGTCGTCCGCATTCGCCTCCGAACCCCCTTGGCGGCGGTATCCTCCGCCGCCCGCCGGTGCACCGCATGATGTGCAGAACGCGGCGCCTGCCGCGATCTCATTCCCGCATAATGTGCAGAACATCTTCAGATTTCTCTTCCGGACAGTGCATCTTTGAGCACTCTGACCTCTTCGTCGGACAGTGTTATTCCTTTTCCCATCTTCTCTCCGTCCGGCGACCATTCCCGTATGTCATATTTCGGGTCTCTGTCATTCCAGCTGATGAGGTTCAGTTCTTTTGACCATCCTTTGGAGGATTCCGAAAGGACGGCGATCTTCTCGACAATCTCGTATTTGAATTCAACGGGCATCGGTTCGCTCTCCTGCATCATTTATGGGCGGTTATTATATATAAAAATGAGGAAGAAAAATAAGCGGGCGCGCCTATTCTCGCGTGAATGTTCATATAGCTGCACCACTTATTATTACCACGGGAGTATCATTATGTACTGTTCAAAATGCGGAAATGAGGTCTCTGACGGGTCGGCGTTCTGCCCCACATGCGGCGGCCCTGTGGTTGGCGGCAGCGCCTCCAACCAGAACTACAACCAGAACTACAATCAACAAAGCCAGCAGCCTGCAGGCTTCTATAACAACAACAATTCCGGCGAACTCGGCGGCACCCTGACCATAATCATGGTTCTCGGCTTCATATGGGGCATACTGTCCCTGCTGGCAGGAGTGGTGCTCATAGGCGGATCTGTCTACATCCTTTTCGCGGGAGGCGCCGTTTTCGGAGTCATCTCCATACTGAGCGGTTTCCTTGCGCTGATCTCGGCGTATTTCATCCACAAGAGGGAGAATTTCCAGTTGGCGTTCATCACCTGCATAATCGGATCCATTTTGGCGCTGCCTGTGGGCCTGATAGCAGGAATAATCGGACTGGTGTTCGCTTTCCTGTTGAACAACGAGAAGGGCCGTTTCCACTCGTAAACCTCAAAGCCGCCTTCGGGCGGCCTCAAACATCTTTCATGCATCCGCATTGCTGTTGCCGCGCCTCGTAAAAAAGTGTGGATATTTTGGACAATCCTCGCGATTTTTTGACAAAAATGCGAATAGCCATAAATACAGATAGATAGATATGAAGTCTTATGTCATTCTTTGACAACAACAATAATGTGGGGCTGGCGCTCATAATCGTCGGTCTCATTGCAATAGTGGCAGGCATACTGCACCCTGTATTGGATGAGGAAAAAGGAGCGGCGGTGGCATACGGCATTGCCGGCATCATCAGCGGCATTATATTTCTGCTGTACGGGCTGAAAGTGAGAAGCGGAAGCAACGACAAAGTCGCGATAGTGTCGGGACTCCTGAGGGCGGTCGGTATCGCCACAATCCTTCAGGCCATATTCGTCGCGGTGGGGTACTACCTGCTGAACGACGAAATAAGCGGAGCCGTTGGAGTCTTGGTGGTACAGATAATCATCGGTCTGATCTTCCTTTGGATCTCCGGCAAGGTCGCGGGAGCAAACAAGAACATCATAAGCAAGATCCTGTGGGTTCTGTTGGTCATATTCTCGCTTATCGCTGCGATCTTCAGCCTGCTGGGCGCCATCAGCAGCGACGTCACAGCCATCATCTCCGGCATCGCTTGGTTCATAGTGTACATATATGTGTTCCTCGCAAGCCTGTCCGGCGAAGTGAAATCCGCGATGGGCATCTGAACCTCCGCAACCAAACTTTTTCCTATTTTTATACAAAAACCCTCATAACCATTAAATCATAGTTAATCGTATTTTGAACAGGTTGCAACGAAGAGCAACGATGTGATCGGAACGGGAACAACAGATGGATAATGTATTCTTGACTGTCCTGGGGGCAGTGTTGGCAGTTTTGGTCGTCATGTCCGCCTATTTCTCTGCCAGCGAGACGGCGTACTCCACGATGAACGTGATAAGGGTCAGGAACCTCGCCAACGAAGGCGACAGGCGTGCGCAGAAAGCGGCGGAGCGCCGTGAGGATTACGAACGCCTCCTTACCACGATACTCGTAGGAAACAACATCGTCAACATCGCCGCATCGTCGATATGCGCAATGATATTCACCGAGGTGTTCGGCCTCATCGGAGCGGTGTACGCCACGGTATTCATGGCCACCGTGATACTGGTGTGCGGCGAGATAACCCCAAAGACGCTTGCCAAGCGCAACGCCGAACGCTACGCGCTCAGATTCGCGGGATCCCTTCACGTGGCGGAGATCGTGCTGGCCCCCATAGCGTTCGTGTTCATGAAACTCACGGGCGCCATATCCAAAGGCGCCAAGAACGACTCCGCCGAATCTCCGTCCCTTACGGAGGATGAACTCGTAGTCATGATAGACGAGATCGGAGACGAGGGGACGCTCGAGAAGAGGGAGACCGAACTCATCAAGTCCGCCATACAGTTCGACGACGTGAAGGTCTCCGAGATACTTACGCCCAGGGTGGATATGACGGCCGTGGACATACGCACAAGCAGAGAGGACATGAAGAAGACGTTCCTGGAGACCCGTTTCTCCAGAATACCCGTGTACGACGGAACGATAGACAGGATAGTCGGGGCCGTGAACTCAAAGGATTTCTTCTTCAGCTACGTCAACGGCACGCAGTTCGAACTGAAGGACATCATCAGGACGGTCAAGTTCGTGCCCGAGACGGCGAGCATAGCCACGCTTCTGGGGGATCTTCAGAAGGCGAGCGCGCAGCTGGCGGTGGTGCTGGACAACTTCGGCGGGACCGTGGGGATCGTCACGATGGAAGACGTCATCGAAGAGTTGGTGGGGGATATTTGGGACGAGAACGACGAGGTCGAACATCCTGTGACAAAAGAGGAGGACGGCAGCTACACCGTACTCGGAGAGGCCAACATATTCGACGCCATGGAACAGATCGGACTGCCGTTCGACCCCGACGGGTTCCATGCCCACAGCGTGAGCGGCTTCATCCACCACAGGCTTGAGAGGATCCCTCAGGTCGGCGACGTCATCGAGACGGACAACGCCACGATACTGGTGAAATCCATGAAGAGCAGACGCATCAAAGAGGCCAAGATAATCCCCGACCGCGACAGAGGGGATGCCCAAGAGACGTCCGTGGACGGCAAAGAGGTCACAGGGAACTGAGGAACTCCAGGAGATTCCTGACGGCTATCTCCTTCCTTGCCGGATGGGACGCCGTCTTGCAGGTTATGGACATCACGTCCCCGTGATGCGCTATCGCATACTCCCCTCCGACCAGCTTCTGCTTGTCCAGGCGAAGGTAGAACACGCAGTCGTCGTCAACCCTGTTCTCAATATCGCTCTTTATCTCGGTGATGACGTCCGGGCCCAATTTTCCGAACACTCTGACAAAATCCTTCTGCTTCGTCATCTCCTTGGACAGGATCAGGAGAGGGTTTCCGTGTTCGCTCTCCGAGACGTCCTCGACGACCTCGTCGCCGGCAATGTCCGCCATTACCGAACGTATGAGATCCTCATTCTCTGTGGCGTAGCAGAACACCTGAATCCTCATCCAATGAAACGTTCCCTGCATTGTTCCGCCCATGCCGTGGGCGTTAATAATACTTCACCCGTCTTCGGGAAGAAGCGCGGCGAACGCCTCGGGGTCCTCAAGGGAGAATGTCACCACTCTCTTGCCCAGAAGCTTCAGGGATATCCCGCGTTCGTATCCCGCGCTGATGAAGTTCTTGAACTTGACGCCTCTCATGCCCCATCCGCTGTAGTTGCGGATTATATCAATGTCTCCGATCTTGAAACCTATTACGTCCGACGTTCTGTATGTGTATCTTTTGATCAAAGTTATCCGGATCTCGTCGTTATCGACGGATATCTTCAGTTTGACAAAGAAGCACGCCAGTATCACGGCGGCAAATATCACCGTGGAAGAACCGAACATCCACAGTTCGGTCCCGATATCGTCGATCGCGGTGCACAGCAGAATAAATGCGTCCGTGGCCGCGAGGATGGCAACGAGAGCGATGAACGATGCGCGCGGCATGACGTCGTGTACCTCTTCGAAGGCGGCCATGGTGCACGAAAAGCAAGTTATCGGTTATGTTTGTTTCTATGGCGCGGACGCACGCCGCGCCCGATGGCAATCAAGGAAGGTTTATATGGTAAGTCTATATTCGAGAGGATACGGTCCCATAGCTTAGACTGGCTGGAGCGCCCGGCTGATAACCGGGAGGTCATGAGGTCGAATCTCATTGGGACCACCATACCCGTCATCGGCCGATTCTGTTCGGCCGCTTCTGCGTTCTCTGCGTCCTTCCCACATACCGGAACCTTAAAATCCGCCGCAGGGAAAAATATGAAAAATAATCGGTTTCGGCCCGGCGGTCCGGGCCGTCGGCGGCTCACTTCTTCTGGAACTCGCCTGTCTTCTTGTGGGACACGACTCTGGATCCCTCGTTGTTGTTCTTGAGGCCTTTGACGTATTCTTCGGCCTCGGCCTTGGTTCTGAACAGCTTGGTGGCCTTCTCGTTCCCTTCGGCCTTGACCTGCCATTTGTCGTCTTCCGTGCGTTTGGTGATATGCCAAACCTTGGGCTTGTCGCTCTTCTCCGCCGCAGGCTTCTTGGCGGCGGGTTTAGACTCTTCTTTCGGCGCTTCTTTCTTCTTAGGCTCTTCTTTCTTGCTGAAAATTCCCATTTTTATTCCCCTTTTTCATTTTTGATCCTTGACCAGGATCAGGTGCCATCCGAACTCTGTCTTCACAGGTCCTACGACATCGCCTTTCTTGGCATCGAAGGCCGCCGTCTCGAACGGCCTGACCATCTGTCCGCGTCCGAACCATCCGAGATCTCCGCCCTTCTTTCGGGACGGGCATGTCGAATGCTTCTTGGCCAAGTCTGCGAACTTCTCTCCGCTTCCTATCTTGGTCCTTATGTCTGCCGCTTCTTTCTCGGTCTTGACCAAGATGTGCGCGGCGTTTACCTCCTTCACCATGACAGACAAGTGGATTATGACTTTATAGAGATAACTGTAAAACTTCCCCATCCGTCCGACTTTTTTCCTGCGATCCGTCAACCGTACGGAGATTTGAGGCTCATTTCCCAGAAGCCTTTGAAAATGATTATATGAGTATATGGGGATGCCCCGCCAATGAATAAGACGAATAAAGCATTGATGGGAACGGCGGTCCTGATCGCCGTGGTGTATTGTTCGTTGACGTTCCTGCTTACTGCCGCCGACCTGTTCGGAAAAACGTCGGCGGACGAACTCGGGATACAGATACTGAACCTTGCAAATCTTCTGAGCGGCGGGGACCTTGCCTCGGGCCTCGGCTTCGGATTGGGGTCGCTGTCGTTCTACTACGGCCTCCTCCCCACCGACGTCGGGACGTCCGCCATGGTGTTCCTGACAGTGGGGTTCCTGTTGACGATCCTGGGGATCGCATCCCCGGCCTCCCGCGACCTGAAGGGTCCGGCCGACGATCCGCAGGAGTTTCTGTTCACGCACCGCCCTCTGGCGATCGTGAAGTGCCTTCTGATGCCCTGGAACAGCCTTGTGCTGTTCTGGAATTTCAAAAAGGCCCCCGTGATCCTTCCGATAATATTCCTTCCGTTCATTGCGCCGTTCGCTCTCGTTGCGGATGCCGTGCTTCTCGTGGTCTTCGCGATCGAATGGGCGGTGATGACCGCAAAGATCAGTTCCGCGTCCAAAAGGGACAAGAGGAACTATGACTTCTACACGCAGTACGCCGTGTGCCCCAAATGCAAGATGAATTTCTATCAGCCTCTGATAAAATGCAGATGCGATCTTGTGATGAAGTACCCCGTGCCCAATGCCTGCGGCGTTGTGTTCCACACCTGCAACAACGGCCACAAGATACCTTCCACGAACGCAGACGGGTTCAGGTCGAAACTTCAGAGCGTGTGCCCGTACTGCAGGGAAGATATAGAGACTCACGAGGCCAAGCCTCTCGTCATCTCTTTGGTGGGTGCGTCCGGCTCCGGGAAGACGACGCTCATGCTTTCCGCAGTCGAAGGGATCTGCGTCAAGGCGAAGGAGAAAGGGGTTCTTTCCGAACCGTCGAAAGGCCTGTCCCCTGCGGTCGTGGCCGCGCGGGAGCACACGGCCCCGACGGTGCCCGGAGAGCGGGATTCGGAGTGTCTGTTCCTGAGATCCAGGGATATGAGCGAGAAAGAGCTGCTTATCAACGACATATCCGGACTTGAATTCGAGCCTGACAGGGATAAGACGCTGTTCGAAGAGTATTACAAGTACAATGACGGGATCATCTTTGCGATAGATCCTTTGGCCGTCGTCGCGATCCACAATTCGCAGTCTCCCGCCAAGGGTTCGAAGGCGACGCCCGTGAACGTCTTGGAGTCGTTCTATCACATGTTCACGGAGATCAACGGATACGGGCCGTCGGTCAAGTCCACCGTTCCGTTTGCGGTGGCGATGACGAAGATGGACGATCCCCGCGCCGCGTCGGCGGTAGATGCCGAGAAGACCCCCGAAGCGTTCCTATCCAAATACGGACAGGATGCGTTCGTGAAGATCGCCGGGGCGGCCTTCGAGAACACCAAATACTTCAAAGTGTCGTCCTTGGGGCAGCGGCAGAATGCGACGGAGCTGTTCGCGTGGATCCTTGCGTCCAATGACGAAGACCTGAAAAACATCCTTTGACTCAATCGGCGGGACGGTCTTCCGTCCCGTCGGAGTATCTTATGAACCTTTCCGTTCCTTTGGGCTGCGTCTTGTCCACCACGTCCCACGGCCATTGAGAGAATTCGTTCTCGCGTATGTGGTTCAGGGCATCGCGGACATCTTTGTCGCCGCCCAGTATTATGGGGCCGAACGCAACATGCTTTTCGTTGATCGGGCTGCCTTCGAGAAGCCAGAACACCGAATCCTCGGCGCCGTTGGCCATGGTGAGGTCTGCGTCCGCCGCGATCTTGAGCCTGGTCGAACTCTCGAACGTCTGCCCGCAGATCTCCGCGCCTCCGCCCGATATGAAATATAGATTTCTGTTCACCGTCGGCGGCGCGGCCGGAACAGTGAGTTTTGCTCCCGCCCTCATCTCTATGCGCAATATCCTTACGTTGTTCTCGGGGTCGGAGGCCCAGGAGACGCTGTTGGGGGGCGCCGCATATCTGCCGCCGAAACTTCCTGCAATTATCTTGACCGAACATCCTTCGCTTTTCACTGCGTGCGCGTCTCCCGACCATACGGTCTTCACCTGAGGCGGCGAACCCTTCATTTTCATCGGCAGGTCTATCATTATCTGCGTGACGTCGTTGGGATTGGGGCGGTCGCCGAAGGCCAGCGGATACATCTCGTTGTGCTCGTACATGCTCCCCGCCGACACCCACTGCACATCGCCGAACCCAAACCTGCCCTGATTGCCAAGGGAGTCGAAATGATCTATGAAGCCGGTCTCCGGAACGGTCACCGTCTCGTACCCCCAATGAGCGTGCATGGGGAATCCGGGGACCACTTTTCCGTGGTACATCCTGAATCCAAACAGTTTTTGGTAGTCCCTGCCGAGGTTCCTGCCGCTTATCTGCGCCAGAGGCGGCGCCTGCTGGGCGTTTCCTGCGGGGTACTCGTCGCAGTGATGCGATGCGAACGTGAACGGATCCTCGGTGTCCCAATGAAGCTTCAGGTGTTGGACCTTCAGGATCGGAGCGGTGTTTTTCTTTCTTAACAGGGGCATCTCACACCCCCATGCGGTGCGCTGTGATAATCATATTGGAACCGACGGTCCCGCTGAGGCCGCATCGCCGGAACGTCGGTGCGGGTTGGTCGAAGCGGGAACGGCGAATGCACGCGTTCCTACGGCATTATGCTCCTCCGCATACAAAACGGCGCCGCGCTCCGCCGCCTCAACCCGTCTTGATTTAATAGCATGTCCTCATCTTCCTGCCCTATGGAAGACAACGGCGGCGTCCGTCTCAACAAATTCCTGGCTGAAGCGGGCGTGGCTTCGAGGCGTGCGTCCGACAGGATCGTGGAGGAAGGCAGAGTCACTATAGACGGCCGCAAAGCGGTCCTCGGCGACAAGGTGCCCCCCGGGAGCACGGTGTGCGTGGACGGGAACGAAGTTCACAGGGAGGAGGAGACCATAGTCTTGGCGTTCTACAAACCCGTGGGCATAACATGCACCTCGGATCCGACGGACAGGGACAACGTGATCGATTACATCGGGTACCCAAAGAGGATATTCTCCGTCGGCCGCCTTGACAAGGACTCGGAAGGTCTTCTTCTGATGACGAACGACGGCGATCTCGCCGACGGCGTGATGCGTTCCAGGCACGAGCACGAGAAGGAGTACATCGTCGCCGTCGACAAGCCCGTCACGGCGCAGTTCCTTGACGGCATGCGAAACGGCGTCCTTCTTCCCGACGGGGACACGACCAAGAAGTGCGACGTCGAGATCGTCGGGCCGAAAGAGTTCCGCATAATTCTGAGGCAGGGCCTCAACCGTCAGATAAGAAGGATGTGTGACACGTTCGGCTACGGCGTCGTAAGCCTCAAGCGCGTCAGGGTCATGAACATACGCCTGGGAGACATGAAGGAGGGGCGCTGCCGCAACATAACCAAAGCGGAACGCTCCGAACTTTACGCCATGATCGGCAAAAAATAAAAATAAAAAAGTTCGCGGGGGGTCTCCCCCGCTGTTTTTTTCAGTTTGCGCTGGTGACCTTCTCCATCAGTCCCTGGGACTCCTTTATCTCGGAGTCAGACATCTGGAGCTTGTTCTGCAGCTGGTATTCCGCGTGCTGGTTCAGGCAGTCCACGGTCGCCACCAGTATGCCTTCGTCGGTGGCGATGAACTTCACCTGTATCGGCGTGCTCCTGCCCACTCCTTCGGGCAGGCCCATCTCGAAGTCTCCGACGAGGTACCCGTCGATGAGGTCGATCCTCTTTCCGTTCTCGGTGTTGAACGCCGACGACTCGAAGATCTCCACTTTGACGGAGGACTGTCCGTCATCCTTGGGATAGTAGGTCTTGACCGCCACTATCGGAAGGACCTCGTTCCTGAAGATGATGTTGGAGATCATCTCGCTGCCGTCGTCGTAGTACGCTTTGATGCCGAAGGACTTGCTGAGGACGTTGTGGACGGTTATCTCGCCTTCGGCGGGGACGTACGCATCGCCTGCGGCTGCCGCTTTCGCCACGTCCGCCTCCAGGTTCCAGTTGTGGGCGCCTGCGAATATGGCCGCCCCCTTGGCTATGGACTGGTCCGGGTCGAATATCCTTATGCTTGCGTCAGGGTACTTCGAGGATATGCCGTTCTTCACCTGGGGCATCCTGGAGGAGCCGCCCACGAGTATGATCTCGTCGATGTCGGTCACGGAGAGCTCCTTGGACGCCAGCGCCCTGTCGATCAGGTCGAGGGTCGTCTGCATCAGAGGCGCGGTGGCGGTCTCGAACTCTTCGCGGGTCACGGTGTACACCGCCTTCTTTCCCCCGACTGTGAGCGTTCCTTTCGTGGACTCCGCCGAGGAGAGCCTCTTCTTTATGGTCTCGGAGTCCAGGACCAGCGCCTGTATGACGTCGTCGTCGCTTTCCAGCTCGGACTCGTCGATCCCGTTCTCTTCGATGACCTTCTGTTTGATGATGGATATGAGCGCCTGATCCCAGTCCTTTCCGCCCAGGAGCCTCTCGCCGTCCGTCGCCACGGCGGTGAACGCCTTCCCGTCGATCTCGAGGATCGTGACGTCGAACGTCCCTCCTCCGAGGTCGTAGACCAGCACTCTTTTCTTTCCCTCTCCTCCGGTGCCGAATCCGAAGGATATGGCGGCGGCGGTGGGTTCGTTGATTATCGTCACTTCGTCGAGTCCGGCGACCTTGCCGGCCGCCTTCGTGGCATCCCTCTCGTTCTGTCCGAAGTATGCGGGGCAGGTGATGACCGCTTTCGTGACTTCCGTTCCGTGATTGTCGTTGAAGTCGTTGATCATCTTCCTCAGGATCGCGGCGGACAGGGTCACGGGGGTGTATTTGTCGCCGTCGATGTCCACTTCGTAGTCTGTGCCGATCTGTCTCTTTATGGCGGTGACGACCCTCTCCATGGGGTACATTATCGCCATGTCCTTGGCAGGCGAACCGACTATGATCTCTCCGTTCTCGTTGAAGAGTATGACTGACGGCGTGGTGTCTTCCTGCTCGAAGTTCTTCTCCACTACCGGCGATCCCTCTTCATCCATGTACGCCAGGCACGAGTATGTCGTTCCCAGGTCTATCCCTATCGAATATTCTTTGCTCATTTTATTCCTCTCCCTTCAGTTCTTTCTCTTTTGAGAACTTGTAGATGTTTACTCTCTCTTTGCAGAGGACGCGCCCGCCGTACTCGTAGCCGTCGGTCACTCTGCCCGCTATCTTGCCGTTCATGGACTCGTCATCTGTGGGAATGACGTCCACTATCCTCTGGTGTATGGTGTTCAGCCTGTCGTATTTGAACGGACCGATGAACACGCCGCAGTCGGTCAGCATGTTCTCCATATCGACTCTGTACGCCTCGAAGGAAGACAGCACGTCCTCCGCGGTGAACGCCCCGAGCTTCGGCCTCATGCCTTTGCACAGTTTGTTGAAGTCCTCCCTCATCACGGACAGCTGCTCCAGTATGCCCATGAGTTTGCGGTCGGCCGTCTCCGCATCGCGTTTCGCAACGATCGCGGAGTACTCCTTGATCTGCTCTTTTGTCGTCGTGTACTTCCCCAGTTCGGCCTGCAGCGATTCCACGGCCGAGCGGAGCGCCTCGACGTCGTCGGAGCGCGTCTGCACCGCCGGTTCAGGGACGGGGGGTTCCGGATTCCTTGCGGCCTCCTTCTCCGTCTCGCCGATGCGCTCGGGTGCGGGTTCCGGGTGCGTCTCCGCTCCGCCGACGCGTTCCGATTCCGGTTCGGTCTGAATGCTTTCCGTGGCCACGACGTCCTTGACCGGCGTCTCGACGATGACGGCCTCCTCGGTCGTTTTGTTCTCTTCGGGCGCCGGCTCCTCCCTGTGTCCGATGGAACCCGTGGCCAAGAAGTTCTTCACCTTCTCTATCTTGCTTTGATTTTTGCTCATCTCCTCTCCTCCTGGCCCTCGCGGTTGAGCAGCCATATGAACGGATCCTCCACCCTCATCGGCGATATTCCGCGGGTGAGCGTGTTGCCCAAAGGGTTGCTCCCAAGCGAAGATACCGCGAAGTACGAGTGGTCGCTGAACTCCTTCACCGTTTGGGTGAACGCTTCGGAGACCGCCCTGCGCATGTACTCCTCGATCTCGGCGCTTATCTGGTCGAAGTTGATCTTGTCGTACTTCCCTCTCTCCCTGTCGATGTAGATGGAGGACGAGGGTCCGAACAGTATGCTGTCCTCTTCGTCGTTCTCAGGCATCTTCATCAGAACGTCGCTCTTTGTGAGGGCGACCGCAAGCGGTATGCCTATCTGATCCTTGGGCCTGAGGCAGTTGTTGGTGCGTATGATCGTTGCTATGTTGCTCAGCATGTCCGCCACGTTCTTCCCCTGCGGCGGCTTGTTGTCCATGCGTATGCGGGTGTGTATGTACGGCACCTGCAGCGGATCCACCAGGAACACTATCCCCGACGCCCTGGATATGAACGAGTTGAGGTTCAGATCCATCATCTTGTCGGCCGAGTCCAGGTCTTCTCCCGCCGTGTCGAAGAACGCCAGGGTGTAGACTCTGGGGGTCGCCCCTTCCAAGAACCGCAGATAGTATATCATCGGCTCCCTGCTCTCCCTGCTTCCCTCGAAGGACAGCGTGGGCGCCAGCTTCCTTCCTTCCTCGTACAGCCGCTTGTAGTACATGTCGCGGTACTTCAGCGTGGTCTTGTCCGTCGCCGGACTCATGGTGGCCCCGAATTCGGGGGAGAAGGAGTTCCTGAGTTCGTTGATCAGGACCGCGATGTAATGGCTCTTCCCCACCCCTTTGGGCCCGAGGACCACGAACACCGTGCTCCCGTCGTCCTCCGCGCCCTGCGGTATAGGGTTGTGGCAGCAGGGGCACAGCCTTCTGTACGTCGGTCTGCCGCATATGTCGCACATCGTCGATTGGTTGCGTATTATGTGGTTCTTGGTCGTGACCGGCGACGGCCCCGCCGGATCCTTTCCGAGGAAGATGGAGTTCTCCACATCGATCTCTTCCTCCAGGTTCCTGGACATGTAGTCGCTCTTGGCTCCCGACTCCTTCAGCTTCCTGAGGAACATCTTGGTGCAGGCGGCGTTGGTGCACTGGTGGTGTATCCTGTTCAGGTCGACCGAACTGAAGCAGAACGGACATATGTACAGGGCCGACGGCTCCGGTTTCCTTTGCTGGTCTGTCTTCTTTGCCATCTTGTCACCGTCCTCCGTAAAGCGGATGTATGAATCTGAACAGGTTGTAGTTCTCGTCGCTGTCGAAGAACAGGCGCACCCTGGACACGTTGATGTCGGGAGAGCATTGGAACGTCAGCAGCGCCTTCCCTCCGTGCAGGACGACCGGACTCTTGGAGGACCATATCGCCGCACCGTCCCTCCTCTTCAGAGGCAGCCCCTCCTGCACATGTATCGCAGAGACCGGAGGGAGCTCTTGGACGCTGCGGTCGGCGTCTATGCTGACCATGAACTTCATGTCCCTGCCGCTCTTCTCCGCGGTCATGGAGTACCTCACTTTGGCGCTGGACCCCGAGTATACGTCGATCCACATGCCGCGGGACGGCATCTTCTCCTTCTCCACGTCGTAAACGGCGTAGATGGTCACGATCTTCTTCTTGGATCCGCCCATGGGGACCCTGACCATCTTGTCGTTGTTGTATGCCTCGCGGGTGATGGTTATGCGCTCTCCCCCCATGTCGTCCAGCCCGGTGGCCTTTGTGTCCTTCACTATGAGGACTGCGGACTCCGCGCCCGTGGGCCATGTCATGGTGATGTCGCAGTCGCTGCCGCTTATTCTCCTCTCCACGTCCCTGAAGGGCTTGAGGTTGGCAACCATCATCTCTTTGCCGCGCACGGCGACCTTTCCGGCGGGTATCATGGGGTATATGTATTGCACCGCGCCGTCGGGAAGCAGGAACTTCATTCCGTCCTCATATGTTTCCAGAGGGCGGATCTCGGACATCCAGGCGGCAATGTCGTCCATCTTGGCCGTGCGGCCCAGGAGCTTCACTTTTCTGAGGGACGAATAAAGCGTCACCTTCTCCTTGCTCTTCCACTTGGCGGTGAACGACCCGTCCGACCGGTTCCAGCGGATCTCCATGTCCTTCACAGGCTCGGGGAACT
>JAITQH010000043.1 GCA_031288985.1 Candidatus Methanoplasma sp.
GCTGAAGAGCTGGAGCCGTTCCTGGAGGACCAGGTGCTCCGCATCTGCGCCCAGAACTCCCTCTGCGTCCCCGTTTACGGCAAAAGATCGGGGCATCTCCCCCGCGAGTGGGAGTACTCCCCCGACACGATGAAGCGCCTCGCGGGGCAGGTGAATGTGGCGGAAATGCCCGAGCCGCTTCCCGCCTCCGGCGTGAAGCTCCCCGGCAGACCGCCGACGCTGTGCGCCGGATGCCCCCACAGGGGGATGTACGCGGCCGTCAAGAAGGCCGTCGGAGGCGCGGACGTGATATACTGTTCGGACATCGGATGCTACACGCTCGGGGTGCAGCCGCCTTTCAACGAAGCCGATTTCATAATATGCATGGGCGGAGGCGCGGGAGCGGCCGGAGGGTTCGACAAGTCCACCGACCAGAGGCCGATAGCGTTCATCGGGGACTCCACGTTCTTCCATTCCGGGATCGCCCCTCTCACTTCCGCCCTGTTCAACAAACACAGGATAGTGATGGTCATACTGGACAACCGCACCACGGCCATGACCGGCCACCAGCCGAACCCCGGGACGGGGAGGCGCCACGGAAACGTAGAGACAAAGCCGATAGACATCGAAAGCGTGGTGAAGGGGCTCGGCATAGAGTTCATAAGGACCGTGGATCCGTACGACGTGAAGTCCGCCGAAACGGCCGCACGGGATGCTCTGGCGTACGACGGCGTGTCCGTCGTCATATCCAAGTGCCCCTGTCCGCTGGAACTCAAGAAGAACAAGCTTCTGGCGCCCAAACTTTGCAAAGTCGACGGGGACAAATGCATACGCTGCTACACCTGCCTGAAACGGATAGCCTGCCCCGCGCTGGTGAAGGACGGAGGCGCCGTAAGGGTGGATCCCACTCAATGCATCGGATGCGGGATGTGCGCCAATGTGTGCCCCGTGCACGCGATCGGGGTGATATCGTGAAATATACTGTGCAGATCGTCGGCGTCGGAGGACAGGGCGTCCTCCTGGCGTCCATGGTGCTCGGAAAGGCCGCCATGGAGGCGGGCCACAGGGTGGCGATGAGCGAGGTCCACGGCATGGCCCAGCGCGGAGGCAGCGTGCTGTCCACGCTGCGCTTCGGCGACGACGTCATAAGCCCGCTGGAATCCGTCGGCGGAGCGGACATGATCCTTGGGTTCGAGCCTGCGGAAACGTGCAGGAACCTGTCCCTGGGAAACAAAAGAACGGTGATAATAATGAATCTCGACCCGCTGCTGCCTTCCGCCGTGGCGGCGGGGTTCGAGGAGTATCCGCGCGTCTCGGACATCGTGGACTCCATACGCTCCGTCACGGACAACCTCATGACCCTTGACGCCACCAAGGCCGCCGTGGAAGCGGGAAAGGCCGTTGCCGCCAACGCCGCCATGATAGGCGCCGTGACGGCCGCGGAAGGGTTCCCCATTTCAAAGGATCTGCTGAAAAAGATGCTTCTGGACACCGTCCCCGAAAAATTCAGGGAGCTCAACTCCGCCGCGTTCGACATGGGCGCCGCACGCTGCCGCAGAGCGCCGTGAGGCGCGGCGGGAGTGTGCAGTCCCGACGGAGCGGGGCCGCATCGTTCTTCTCTCGGAGGAACGGGCGGTCACCAATCGTCCGCTGTGAGGAACTCCGCCAGATCGCGGTATCTTATCCCATCCACATGGTCGCCGGTCTTCCAGCGCGGATCCATCCCCACGACGAATTTGGGAAAGCCGCCGTCAACCCTGCTCAGGTTTCCGAACTCCCTCCCAACGGCGTCTTCGGACGACAGTGAGTGCACAGCCTGTATGAACAGCTTCCTTCCCATCCTCTCGGCAACGAAATCCACTTCCTTTCCGTCGATGTCCCCCACCGCCGCCCTGTATCCTCTTGCGGTCAGCTCGTTGAATATTATGTTCTCGATGTGTCCCGGAATGTCCTCTTCTCTGTATCCGAGCAGTGCATGCTTCAGGCCGATGTCCGAGAGATAGTATTTGTGCCGGGACTCCAGAAGCTTCTTTCCTCTGATGTCGTATCTCTCCGCCTTCCTGACGAAGTATGACTTTTCGAGATGATCGAGATATGCGTACACTGTGGTCTTGTCCACGGGATCCTTCTCTTCCTTCATCTTATTGTATATGTTGAACGGGGACGTGACCTTTCCGATGTTGTCGCACAGGAAGGATATGACCTTCTCGAAGGATGCGATGCTTCGTATGTTGTAGCGGGATGCCACATCCCTCAGCACAATGGTCGAATAGATGTCTGCAAGCGTCGAATACGCACTGCTCTCCGACCGTTTGGACGTCCAAAGATCGGGGAATCCTCCAAAGCGGATGTACTCATCGAGGATCGCATGCGCATCGCCCGCGTCCCCTCCGGTCTCCTTTACGAATCTGACGCATTCCCTGAACGTAAGCGGCTGCACCGGGATAGAGTTGATCCTGCCGGACAGGTACGTGGAATATTCCGAAGAGAGAAGCGCGGAATTGGAGCCGGTTATGTAGATATCGCAGCATTTTTCCGCGATCAGCGACCTGATGACGGACTCCCATTCGGGGACGTCCTGTATCTCGTCGATGAACAGGAAGTTCTCCCTGCTCCCGTCCAGCAATTCTTTTATGCGGCCGTAAAGGGCGTCGGCCTCCCGAAGGCGTCTGTTGGAGTACACCTCCATATTTATGCGGATGATGTTGGCATCGCTGTTCGATGACGCTATCTCATCCGCCGTCATGTCCATAAGCGTGGATTTGCCGCATCTTCTGATGCCTGTGAAGACCTTCGCATTGCGATTCGATATGAACGGCCTCACTCTGGAGGCGTAGACGTCCCTTTCGATGTTCTTCTGTGCGGTCATCTTATGCCTCATCGTTTGCAAGGATATTAAATTTGCTATTGTTTCCGACTATAATCGGAACAGATTGGATTATTTAGCATTTATTTCCGACTATAATCGGAATGAATTTGAAATATCGCACAGATCGGAAACCCCATGCGGGGTCACGGACGGGGAGACTCGATCCCGATCGCATGCAGCGTGTTCCCATCTGGATCCAAGAACGACGTGAACACGCCCATCGGGCCTCTCGTCGGATCTCTTACGAACACGACCCCCTCGTCTATAAGGCGGCGGTGCAGGGCGTAAGGATCGTTGACCCCAAAGAATATTCCGGAGTCGCCGAACACGCTCCCCTTCTTTATCAGGACGACCGCGCTCCCCCGCCTTACAACAGCCTCGGAATCCTCGCG
>JAITQH010000074.1 GCA_031288985.1 Candidatus Methanoplasma sp.
CGAACTGTGCGGGGTGGCCACGAACATATGCGTCCTTGCCAATGCCGTGCTCATAAAGACCGCCCTTCCGGAGTCTGCGGTGATCGTCAGGAAGGACTGCGTCGCAAGCTGCGATATGAAACTCCACACAGAGGCCCTCGACATAATGGCCGCGATCGGGATACGCATAGAGTGACGATCATACCGTCTTCAGCAATGCGAAGTACGTCATGTTGTCTCTGTTGTCCTCTATGTTCTCATGCAGAAGGATCAGACCGTAGCGCTCCCCGGCGTTCCTGCGGCAGACGACTGCGGCCGTGTCCGGAAGCTTTCCCTGAGACAAGAGTTCTGCGGCGTAGGCTGTGTCCTCCACCTCTTTCCATACGGCGTCCGGATAGAGGCGGCCGAGGTTTTTGCCTGTCTGGAGCAGGGCCTGAGGATGGGATGCCAAAATCTCCACCTTGACGCTTTTGTCCTTTGCGAACAGACAGTGGTGGATCGGCATGCCGATCTCGTCCATCACGGTTATGGCGTCTTTGCCCTTCAGCGCGTCGCACGTCTCGGCGACATCGCCGGCGCTGATGTTTCGGGTGGCAACCACGCCGTAATCCACGCTCCCTCCGAGGAGTGAATCCACAACGCCCGCCGCACTCATAAGCGCCACAGGCTCGAAGCATTCCCACCCCTGTCTGCGTGCGAACATTGCGGCCGCCTCCTCCGAATTGGAGAAGGGGATGCCCATGTAGCCGATCCTGATCATCGTGTCTCCGTATAATTCCGACATTAAATGTCTTTTCGCTAATATTGCGGCGTCAGGAGTTCTGCCCCGCCCCATAACGGTTCCGACGATTGAAGAGGATATTCTTCAGGCTCGCTTTTGCTGAGGCATCGCCTGAGAGGACCTTCTTTGCCGAATCCGGGATGCCGTAATGCATTATGTTGTCCGCCACTCCGACCTCGGCCCCCATCTCCTTTCGGACGTGTCCGTAGTGGCGCGTCGCCTCCTTCATTATATCCCTCATCGATGACGTGATGCCGTAGATGTTTCTTGAGATGTATTCCGCCTTGTTCCTGAACACGGCGCCGTCCTGAAGGTAAGGGTTGAATGTGTCGTTCATATAGTCTTCATCCAAGTCGTCCACCGCATCCATGACGTACACCATGGCGGCAACCTCTTTCATAAGGCCTAGAATGTGTTCGCCGCAGGCGCCCTCCGCCAAGGATGCCAACGGCTTGGCGACGGCCTCTCCGAACGTCCTTCCCATGAGAACGGCGTCCGAACATCCGTCCTCTTCCATGGATCGCAGCGCTTTGAACCCGCCGCCCACGGCGCGGTCGTACTCGGGGTATCTTTCTTCCGCCTTCATTATTGCGCGGCTGAGGGCGAGAGACGCAAGGCCGCTCTTTAAGGATCTGTGGTCGGTGCGGTCGTCCTCCAGCTCCCATTTTGTCAGGGTCACGGTGTATGCGGCCGCACGTCTCATTATCTCGGAGCCGCTGCTCGGTCTTTTCAGGACGCAGAGCGGGGAGCTTTTTGTCCTGTCGACGTCGGATCCGCCTCCCGACGCCGAGTTCAGGACGATGGCGTTGAACGTCATGTCATAGTTGACGGCGGCGGTCGAAAGGATCCCGAACCCCGCTTTGAGCTGATGACAGCCCTCACAGTAGTATCTGCGGTAGATCGAGAGATCCGAGGCCGACAGCCGACTGTACATGGGCACGACATAGCCGAACATGATATTGCGTGGGTATTGGCGGCTCGAACATTTATTATATTCGGACGGTTTACTCGGCAACGTACCCGACCGGCAGGACGGGCAAGGTGAACCGATGACGCAGAATGCAGTTACCGTTGAAGATTTGACCGTACTTTATATGAGCCAATCCCCGGCGGCATTCATGTCTGTTGCCATGTCCGCGCACTCTGACGGCCCGCAGGATTATTCCAAACGCGTGGACGAAGAACCTCACAGCGGCGACGACCCATGCAACTATTCCTGTTGCAACGATAAGGGGTGCTGTTCCTCCGGAGGGTGGTATCTGTGTCTGTGCGGGTGCATTGTGGTGCTTGTCGCATTCTGCTGCTACATAACCAATGGTTTCAACGGCGTTTGGACATATTGGCCGTTCTGATATGAGACCGTTCATATCTGTCGTGATCAAACCGACTCTGGCCTGCAATATTGATTGCAAACATTGTTATCACCCGCCTGAAGAAAGGACGGGCGGGGCGATGAGCATTGAGCTTCTCGACCGTCTGTTCCGCCTTGTTTCGGAGGAGTACGAATCGGCATGGTTCATATGGCACGGCGGAGAGCCGCTGATGCTCTCCCTGCAGTTCTATCGGGACGCCATTGCCGCGCAGGAGAAGCATTTCGGGAAGGACTCCCATCGCATCGGCAACACGGTGCAGACCAACGGCATACGCCTGGACAGGAAGTTCATGGAGTTCTGCCGCGAGAAAAAGATCAACGTGGGCGTCTCATACGAGGGTCCGGGGAACAACGTTCTCAGGGAAAGGACGTCAGACGTGGAAGACAATCTGAACATGCTTACGAAAAGAGAGCACGTGTTCTCGGTCAGTTCGACGGTGTCGTCGGAGATGGCGTCCGAGCAGACCTCCCTTTACGAATACTTCCGGGACCGGCGCATGGCGGTGTCCTTATCTCCGGTGATCCCGGCAGGATGCGCCGCATTGCGCCATGAACTTGTTCCGGACGTCGGCGAATACGTCAAAGGCAGCATAGCCGCCTTTGACAGGTGGCTTGCCGACGCGGACGCGGAGATACCGCTGATCCCGCATTATCTGTATCTTCTGAACGCTCTGGGAGAGCCTACCGAGTCTGACTGCGCCCACAGCTCATGCCTCACAAAATGGCTGTGCGTCTATCCGGACGGGAGCCTCTATCCCTGCGCCAAAGGCCGCCTTCCGGAATTCAGGATGTGCGGTCTCGGCGACGTCGAACGCATATCGGACGCGTTCCTCACGGACGGCTTCAGGAAGATGCTTGCAGGGACCGTAGAGAGACGGGAAAAATGCAGATCCTGCGAAATATTCGACCATTGCGGCGGCGGATGCAGCATGGACGCCTGTTACGAAGGGGGAATAGAGAACAATGGGAACCCCTCCTGCCGGATATACAAGGAGATATTCACGCACATAAAGGACAGGACGGAAAGCATCATCAAAGACCGGAAGGATCTTTCCCAATACAACAAGTTCGTGAGAGACGCGGTGACGGGGAGGCTCATAGATCCCCGGATGCCTATGTGATCATCCTTTGTAAGCCAAAGCCTCGACCTCTATCTTCGCCCCTTTGGGGATTGCTCCGACCTGGAAGCATGACCTTGCCGGATACGGTTCCCTGAAGAATTCTTTGTACACCTCGTTGACGGCGGCGAAATCGCCGATGTCCGTAAGGAAGACCTTGACGGAGACCACGTCCGTTTGGCTGACGCCCGCCGCAGAAAGGACCTCGAACAGATTGGCGAAAGACTGCCTTGCCTGGGCCTCTATGCCTTCGGGGATCAGGCCGGTGTCCGGAACGATCGGTATCTGCCCCGACGTCGCGACGAGGCCGCCCGCCCTTGCTCCCTGGGAGTAGGGGCCGACGGCCTTCGGCGCCTTTGCGGTGATTATCGGCTCTATGGTCAACTTACCGGCTCCTGTCGATGTAGAGGTCGATCTTATCCAGATCGTAGGGGGTGCGCTGATATACGTAGTAGTTGAGCCAATTGGTGTACAGAAGGGTGGAGTGCGCCCTCCACCTCACCACCGGATCGCGGCGGGGATCGTCGTCCTGGAAGTAGTTGTGCGGCACCTCGGGCTTCAGGCCCCTGTTGGTATCCCTCTCATACTCGTACGCAAGGGTGCAGGCATCGTACTCGAAGTGCCCCGTGACGAACACCTGCGCTTTTTCCGACACGACCGCGCCGACTCAGGAGATGTCGGTCGCAGCCACTATGTGAAGGTGGGGATTGTGATAGATGTCTGATGCGCGTATCTCCGTGTGTCTCGAATGCGGCATGTTGAAAGCGTCGTCGAATCCCCTCAGGAGCGGTTCGTCCTTCACCAGCGCGCGGTGCTCGAAAATGCCTGACATCTTTTTCGGCAGAGGATATTTCGGTATTCCGTAATGGTAGTACAGACCCGCCTGCGCCCCCCAGCATATGTGCAGGGTCGAGTAGACGTTCGTGAGGGACCAGTCCATGATCGTGCACAACTCTTCCCAGTAGTCGACCATTTCGAACTCTATATTCTCCACAGGGGCGCCGGTTATTATCAGCCCGTCGAATTTTTGGTCTTTGATGTCCTCAAACCGGTGGTAGAAACGATCCAGATACTCCTGCGATATGTTCTTGGACTCGTGCGACTCCATCTGCAGGAATGTTATGTCGGTCTGCAGAGGGCTGTTGCTGAGAAGCCTCAGTATCTGTATCTCCGTCTCGATCTTCGTCGGCATGAGATTGAGTATCGCAATCCTCAGAGGGCGTATGTCCTGATGGGAGGCGCGCTCTTCGTTCATGACGAAAATGTTCTCCGATTCCAGAGTGGATACGGCCGGCAGGTCGTCAGGTACTTTTATCGGCATTAAGGTTTCTCCTGTTCGAATTCTCAAGTATCCGTTTCATATTAATGTACTTATCGAATAATATTCACAATTATTATTCATATATGAATTATAATTTCCTATTCGCATTGACGGACAGCGGTCAGAACTCTATGCCCATTCTGGCGTGCACGCCCTTGTCGAAAGGATGCTTCAAAGGCCGCATTTCGGTGACCAGATCTGCGTACTCAATTATCTCGGGCGGCGCTCCCCGCCCCGTCAGCACGACCTCGGTGTTCGGAGGCCTGTTCTTCAGCACATCCAACACCTTCCCGGCACTCAAAAGCCCCCAAGACACGGCAACGTTGATCTCGTCCAATATAACAAGGTCGTACGCGCCGGAATGCATAAGCCCCTTCGCCTTCGCAAGCGCGGCCTCGGAGACCGCCACGTCCTCTTTCTTGGGAACTTTGGAGACCATGTGATCCAATCCCAACGGCAGGATCGTGAAATTGTTCATCCGCGACGCAGATATGTGCTCTCCGTAGTCCTCCGGAGGCTTGAGGAACTGAATCATCAGCACCTCCAGCCCTCTGCCCGCGGCTCTGAACGCAAGACCGAGCGACGCAGTCGTCTTGCCTTTTCCGTCGCCGGTGTACACGTGGACGAGTCCGAGTTCGTTCTTGATGTTCGGCGGCAGGTGCGACATGAGTGTGGATTGCGAACCGAGAATAAAACATAATCGCATGCGCCGCCGGGCATGTCCGAACGCGTTCCTGTCTCGGCGCGCCGCGTCGTGAATGGTTGTGTTCAGGTCAATTTTTAATATGGCTGTGCATGTCGGGGTGGTATGGAAGGTTGCAGGGCCTACTCTCAGAAAGATATGCGCTTGGTGCTGGTGGCATGTTGCGCAGGCATATTCCTAACGCCTCTGATGAGTACGATGATGACTCTTGCACTGGTGCACATCGGTGATGATTTCGGAGTGGGTTCGCATTCTTTGGCGTTTGTCAACACAACGTTCCTTTTGTCGTCGGTGGTGGCCATGGTCCCTGTGGCAAGGCTGTCCGACATCTGCGGGCGCAAGAAAATAATGGTGGCCGGCCTCCTTGTGACCACCGTCGGAGCGATCGCAGCCGCATTCAGCCCTACGTTCGAGATGCTCTTGGCGATGAGGTTCGTGATGGGCGTCGGAGCGGCGGCCGTCTCCGTGTCCAGCATGGCCATGCTGACCGAGGTGTTCCCTCTGGAAAAACGCGGATGGGCGATAGGGGTGCAGACGACGTTCGTCTACCTGGGAATGGCGTTGGGCCCCACCCTCGGAGGATTCATATCCGACGGCGTGGGATGGAGAGGGCTTTTCTTCTTCCTCGTTCCGTTCTCCGCCGTGTCCGTGACCCTGCTGTCAAAATTCAAATACGATATCGTGGCCGACAAAGGCGGGCGCATGGACAGCACAGGCTCCGCAGTATATGCCGCGACCGTCATTCTGACCATCTTCGGCGCCATCAATCTGCCTTCGTGGTGGGCCTTCGTCCTGCTGTTGGCGGGATTGGCGCTGTTCGCGGCGTTCATTTCGATGATGAGGTCCAGAGACTCGCCCGTGCTTGACCTATCTATGTTCAGACACAAGGTCTTCTCGCGGTCATGCCTGGCGGCGTTCATGAACTATGCCTCGTCATACTCCGTCTCGTTCTTCCTTGCCCTGTACCTTCAGCACATCGGAGCGCTCACGGCGTCGCAGGCGGGCATGATCATGCTGATACAGTCCTCGTTCCAGGTCGCCCTGACGGCGTGGTCCGGCGGACGCTCCGACAGGATGCGCGACAAGCGCATACTCCCCACTTCCGGGATGGTGCTCACATGCATAGCGATAGTCATGATAATCTTCCTCGGCACAGATGTCAATTACATCTACGTGGCCGTGATATTGGCGCTGTTGGGAATCGGATACGGCATGTTCTCCGCCCCCAACAGCAGCACGGTGATGTCCTCCGTCCCTTCAAAGAACAGGGGCGAGGCGGCAGGCATGCTCTCGGTCGTCCGTCAGGTCGGAATGCTTACGAGCATGAGCATCGCGATGCTTTCCATATCCGTCATAATGGGATCCGCCGACAACCTGAACCCCTCTACATTCGATGACTTCATAGACGTCATCAGGGTCGCATTCGTGGTGTGCCTCGGCATGTGCATAACGGGAACGATAGTCTCTTGGGTCCGGGGATCCGACGTCCCCGCAGATAAATCCATATGACCCAGACGTTTAGATATTCCTAAATGCGACGGTTCGGGATATGTGTTAAATAGCAATGAAAGTCATATTGCGGCCAATGTCCGAGGCATCCAATCCGAACTACGAATTCCAAAGAATCATAGTCGCCGTTGGGGCCTCCCTGATGATCATGAAGTTCATCGCATACTTCGCGACTCATTCCATGTCGGTTCTGACCGACGCTCTGGAGAGCATTGTGAACGTTGTCGCGGGCGGAATAGGACTGTATGCGCTGCATCTTTCGGCGCAGCCGGCCGACAGATCCCATCCTTTTGGCCACGGGAAAGTGGAGGTCATATCGGCATCGATCGAAGGGTCGATGATATCCGTCGCGGGCCTCATAATCCTGTTCGAGTCGTTCATGCGGCTTCTGTCTCCGGAAGAGGTCAGGAATATCGATATAGGGCTGCTGCTCGTGCTGTTCGCGGCGGCGGTGAACTACGCCTTGGGGCGGAGCGCCGTCAGGAGGGGGCGGCAGACGCGTTCGATAGCTCTGGAATCCAGCGGGAAGCATCTGTGCGCCGACACATATTCCTCCATAGGCATAACCATAGGGCTTTTGGCCGTTCTCGCAACCCAAAAAATGGGGTACCAGTTCCTTTGGCTCGATCCGCTCGTGGCCATGCTGTTCGGCGCGATCATTGTGCTGACGGGATGCAGGGTCGTAAAGAAAGCCGTGGACGATATAATGGAAAAAGCAGACCGCGGAGTTTTGGATCAGATAGTGAGATGCCTTGACGACCACAGATCCGAGGATTGGATAGACATCCACAGCCTGCGGGTGATAAAATTCGGCAGCAAGATGCATGTGGAGATGCATACCACGCTCCCGTTCGACATGACCGTGGAACAGGAGGAGATCCAAAAGAGAAAACTGCATGAGGCCGTGGCATCGCTGTACGGAGAAAGCGTGGAACTGATAATGATGCCTGAACCGTGCAAGGAGTTCTCCTGCATACACTGCAGCCGCGAATGCGCAAGCAGGCGGGCCAAATTCGTCGGCCGCATGAACTGGACCATCGACAGTCTGTCGCAGGACCACCAGCATGCCCTCAGGAACATGGTCGTCATAGACATCAACGGCGATAAATGATATAATCTTTCGAGGAGATGCCCCTGCATGCTCTTCAAGAGATCCGACGTTCCTGCGGAGGCGGCCAAGGCCGGGATGTCCGAATGGTATGGAAGGCTCAGCGAACAGGACAAGGTCAGGGCGTCCCGTTATTCGTCGGGCGCGGACGCGTCCTCCGCCGCGGCGTTCGCTTTGTCGTTCATGAGAAAGGCCAACGACGAGGCGAATTACGGCATTTCCTCCAACATCGGGGAGTGCGCGATCCGGACGACGGACGGCATGGAGCGCTTTGAGATCCTGGAAGAACTGATCGCCGCTGATTTCGGCCGTTCGGAATATGACCTGTGCCTTGAGAGGTGCGAGGAAGGGTTGGCCATGATCCCCGATCTGCTGGGGAAGCTGAAAGCTTCCAATGGGGGGGTCATTCCCGAGCGGCTCAGATGCCGCAACACAAAGATCAATGTCCTGGTAGGCGTCAGGTTCGACTACGACGCAGGGGACGCCGCTCTGGAGGAATTCCACAGGATGGGGATCCTGTCGTCCGAAGATCTGAATTTCCGAAAGCAGAGCCTTCGGGTGTACAGGCTTCAGAGGTCGTTCGACGGCGTGTTCGCCGTGAAACTGAAAGAATGATCAGAGCCAGGCGTTCCAATCGGTCGCGGCGTCCACGTCGACGACGGGTTCTTCGTAGGGGTGGATCTCTTTGATCTTCCTCAGCACGGCGGAGAGATCCTTCTCCGTTGTCCGGAACTCTATCCTGATCTCTTCGGCCTTGGTTATCTCTCCGACGCTGCCGTCATAAGGCTTCGCTCCGGGCAGAGGCCTCCATGTGCCCGTGACGCGGCTTGTCGCAAAGACCCTGTCGTAATTGGGGAATACGGGATTCATCGCGGCAGTGACGGCGTCCATCAGCGCGTCTGCAAATTCTTCGGGGATGTTCACGCTTATCTTAAACAACTGTTTTGTCGGCATTGGGATTCCTTTCTGTCCGTTGCTGTTCGATCAGAACGTCGATCTCCTTCAGCCTTTTGGGTATGTCCCTTATCATACGCTTCGCACCCCTTCTCAGGTAATATGTGCTCATCAGGGTGGCGCTGAAGTTTATCGGCGGGAAAAGGTATGCGAACCCTCCCACTATCCCCAGCATTTTCATCAGATCCGGAAGTTCGTTGATCTTCTCGATGAGGGAGCTGTGCTCCACGTTGGGAAGTCTTCCGGAAAGAGATTTGTACAGAAGCTTCTGGCCGCCCATGACGACCTCCATGCTCCATTTCACGGCATCCAAGACCGGCGTGGTCCTGCCTGTGGGGATCGTCTTCTTGGCCTTTATCGCCAACCTCATGTCGTCTGCCGTCCTGCCCACGAACTCGGTCCAGCACGATCCTACGGTGCGAACGGAGTGTCCGTCGCTGCCCGCGATCGGCGCCCAGACTCCCGGATATCTGTCCATGACCATCTGAGCAAGTCTATTGGAGTATTTGTCGGGGTGGCCGCCGTTGAGAACCTCAAAACCGTCAAGATCCACTTTGAACATGTTGTCGTTGAGGCCGCTTACATGGAAGGAGAACGGATGCGGTGCGATCGTGAGGCCGCCCTGCTCCCGAATGATGTCCGCCGTCTCTTCGACTGTGAGATCCTTCTTGATCTTCTCGGTCAGGAAAAGGCCGATTATCTCGCCGTCGGACGTCATGACCTCCTCGCCTATGACCACCTCGATGTCATCGAACTGCTTGGCGTACTTTTCGGCGACGAACGCGCCCGCCGTCTCGTTGTGGTCTGTGATGCAGAGGACATCCATGCCGTTCATCCTGGCGCGATCCACCTGAGCTTCCGGCGGGGTGACGGATTCAGGAAAATGCAGCGGCCCTATGTTTGAGATTCCCGAATAATCCGTATGAACATGAGTGTCTGCTTTTCCCATCCGGTCCATAATCGTAATTGCACCGCCGTGTTTATAGCGTTTGCTGTCTGAATAATTTTTGCTTCAGAGCCGTTTTTGGACCCGCCGCGGTTTGAGGTCGGCCGTACATTTGCGGCAACATCAAATATGGCCGCGTCCGCCGAACGGTTCCAAACGATAAGTTATATAATCGGAAACATATCCACGTGGCAGTACCGTCATCCGGGCGGTGCGTTTTAGTCTGTTATTGACATTGAAGGGACAGGATATGAGCAACGAGGACATTGTAAAAACGGGAACGACCACAATCGGGCTGAAGATTAAAGACGGAGTCATACTGGCATCGGACCAGAGGGCGACGATGGGAAATCTCATCGCGCACAGCGACGTCAAAAAAGTATATTCCCTCTCTGACAACCTCGGAATGACCATCGCAGGCGTGGTCGGCGATGCTCAGCTCATGGTAAGGTACATGCGGAGCGAGATATCCATCTACAGTATGAAGAGAGGCTCCCAGATGTCCGTATCGGCCGCCGCGACGCTCGTGGGCAACCTGATGCGCAGGGGATTCTACCTGGGGCTCATCGTCGGCGGATACGACTCCACCGGGGCGCACGTATTCAGCATCGACGGCGCAGGAGGGTACATAGAGGACAACTATACGTCCATAGGATCCGGGTCCACCTTCGCCTTGGGTTCTCTGGAGTCCTCGTACAAGCAGGACATGTCCAAGAAAGAGGCCATCGATGTCGCGATAACGGCCCTCAACTCGTCCAGAAAGAGAGACAACTACTCCGGAGACGGGATGCTGATATCGTTCATCGGTCCGAAGGGATACGAAGAGATCCCGCAGGATCAGATCAAGATTCGCTGCGCGGAGCTGGGCTTCATATATCCCAGCTGAATCGGCACACCACAATCAAAACCACTTTTCTACCATTATAATTTCAGCAGGATTTCATATGAACCCAGACAAATTGTTCGAGAGCCTAAGAGACGATGTCAGGAAACTAGTCCCCGGTGACATGAATATTTCAGGCATAGAGTTCGAGGGCTCGGTGATAGTGATATACACCGGAGAGTACGACAAGTTCTCGTCCAACGACTCCATACCCCGCATGCTGGCCCAGAATCTCAGAAGGAGGGTCGACATCAGGCCGGACCCTTCGGGCCTGGAGGATCCGGAGAAGGTCAGAGAGAGGATGATGACCATG
>JAITQH010000055.1 GCA_031288985.1 Candidatus Methanoplasma sp.
TATCAGGCGTATCATAGAATACTGCGATTGTATAGAAGACAATGTGAGAGAATTCGGTTCTGACGAAGAGGACTTTTTAGACAGTCATGTTTTTCAAAGCAGTTGTGCATTCTATATCCTTCAGATAGGTGAAACAGCCAAAAGACTATCCGCAGAATTCATTATAGACAACCCTTGCGCAGATTGGAGCTATGTTGCCAAACTCCGAGATGTCATAGCACATCAATACGGTGTTGTAGATTTACACATACTATGGGAAACATCAATCAAGGACATACCTCAACTGAAGATCATTTGCGAGCGTGCGCTGTACGACTTCATCTTCCGGTGAGTGCTTCGTGTGCCCACCTCCATCCAGGCGGGAACGCATATCTTTGAACTATGCTCTTCAAAAACGCTTTGAAGAATATCGTAAAATCACCTGCGGACCTGCGGGCGGGCGGAGGCCTTTGGATCGCACGGTCTGCGGCGGTTTCCGCCAACCTTTTCTCCGCATGCTCTTTCCTCCGAACCCATGTTGTCCGCAGTCCGGATTCCCGTTCTGCCGGCGCGTGTTCCGCTTCCTGTGTGCAGACAGTATTGTGTTTTCCCTGCCCGCCCGCAACGGCGGATAGGTGCATGCAATATCGGGGGCCTCCCGTCCGCAGAGCCTCCGCCCCTTCATTGCAACTCATAACACATTGCATATTATTGTCATATCTTTTTGCACATCTTTCCCTTATGCTGGCCGTATCGGTTTGCCCCCTATTTTTTTATCGGCTCCCGAAGTAAATTGTATGGGGGTGTTAATGTAATATGCAGGGGCGCGGCGCATTGGATTCACCTTATGTTCCCGCAACATGTCCTGCCGCCGGATGCGGTGGGATCCCGCCTTTGATATTCATTGTTCTATGCACGCGCCTTCGGTCGGAATATGAACGAAAATATGTCCGCACGCGTGCTTTGCGGCCGCTGTTGAACAAACAGTCCGCACGCATCGGCCCATTGCGTTTCCGCCGGCCTGCGGCCCCCGCCGCATGTGTTCACCGTGCGGTTTACAAAATGAAGCGCCGGGATGCCGGCGCAGAAATGAAGATTAAATCGTTTGTCCGGGCGGCTCAGACCGGATCCAGCCACGACTCGTACTCCGGGATCTTCCCGCGGACTATGTCGTGGAAACGGGCGTGGATCCCTTTCGAGACCTCCCCTATCCTGCCTGTGCCTATGGCCCTTCCGTCTATGACCGTGACCGGCACGACCTCCGCCGCAGTTCCGGTCATCCACACCTCGTCCGCCGTCAAAAGCTGCGTCCGGGTTATCTCGGTCTCCACGACCTCATGCCCGAGGTCGCGCGCCACTTGAATCACCGACGCGCGGGTTATGCCTTCCAATATGCATTCCGAGGCCTGGGGCGTCAGGATCTTTCCGCCGCGGAAGATGAATATGTTCTCGCCGGTGCATTCTGCGACGTGCCCCGAAGAGTTCAGCATCACCGCCTCGTTGGCGCCCTGGCGGACGGCCTCGCGCTTTGCGAGGCATGACGTGACGTACGCACCGTTGACTTTGGCTCCGGCGGGGCCGCAAAGGTTGTCCGGCCTATGCCATGACGACGTTATGAGCTTCTGCCCGCTCTCCGACGGAGAAAGGTAGTCGCCCATGAATATGCATGTTATCGCCAGGCTTGCGGGGACTCCGACAGGGTTGAGGCCCACCTCTTCCCCGTTGAGGAACACGCAGGGCTTGACGTAATCGACCTTCCTGTTCGCTCTGACGACATCCTTTACCGCCGAGACTATGTCCTCGGCCGTGTACGTCCTGCCTCCGAACTCCAGGTCGATGCCCATGACCTTGCATCCGTCGACCAGCCTCTTCACGTGATCTTTGAGCCTGAACACGGCAGGCCCTTTCGCGGCGTCGTAGACCCTTATCCCCTCGAACACTCCCGTGCCGTAGTTGAGGGCGTGCGTCAGCACGTGGACGTTCGCGTCCTTCCAGTCGACCAACTTTCCATCGAACCAAATCTTCTCGGTCTTCTCCATCGTATCATGTCCTGTTGGGTCACAGCGCGTTAAGCGCCTCGACGTATCTGTCGGGCTTGCTGCGCTCTATTATCTCTTCGACCTGGCCCGATCCTCCGACCACTCCAACGTTGCCGCTGGACGTGGAGATGAGCGCGTACGCGGACTGCCCCGCCTCGGGGATGAGTTCCGCGTCGTATACGTCCTGCAGCTTCCTGAGCCTCCCTATGGCCGTCTCGGCCGCATCCTCCCCGATGACGGAGAGGACCATCCTCGACTTTCCGACAAGTTCGCATTTTCCGACCACGATGGTCTCGACGTTTATCTTGTTCCGGGTGAACTCGCCCATGACGCGCTGCATGACGCCGAACTCGTTCCTGACGACCAAAGATATCACATGCATAAGGATACGCTCCGATTGGACGAATATCATGCCCGTACATATGTGTATCCGTCGGAGGCGTTCGGTCGAAATTCGATCGCGCGGCGGCTTCGCCTGCGGGCTGGGGTTCCGCGCCATATGGCATGTCCGGCGGATTTCTGCCGCGGCCTCTGCGGGCCGTTGCGCCGGGGTGCGTCCGGGCGGATCGGCGCGTGTGCATGCCGACGGCCTTTGCGTTCATTCCGTAAGTGAAAAATTACTGCCGCCGAAACAGTTGGGTGAATCGTCTGGCATCCCTTGTTTTCATGGGTTTTACCATACTGCGCCTTATTAAAGTCCCGGTATGCGGCATGTGTTGAGAATATTGCATTCCGTTAACTGTGCATCAGGCCGCGGCGCTTTCACGCATCCGCATTCAACATCCGATCGGCATGCCTTCGCCCCGCCCCGCGAGCGCGCCGATGCGGCGCATCCGCCTGCGGACAGCTCACTCTCCCAGGATCCCGTCCACCGCGTCCGCCAAAGTGTGCTCCGAGTCGACCCTGACCGTCCTCAGCCCAAGCCTCTTTCCGAACTCTATGTCGCGGTCCATGTCTCCGATCATGAACGATGCGGAAGGGTTGATGTTGTGCCTGAGTATGGCCGCCTCCCCCATTCCGATCTCCGGCTTCCTGCATCCGCACCTGTCGTCGGGGTGGTGTGGACAGAACAATATATCGTCCAGCCTGCCGCCTTCTTTCTCTATGAGGGCGGTCATCCTGTCATGCGTCCGGGCCAGGGCGTCCTCTCCGAACGACCCTCTTCCGATGCCGGACTGGTTCGTGACCACGATCACCAGATACCCCGCCCGGTTGAGCCTTGCGACCGCTTTCCCCGCTCCGGGGAGCAGTTCGACCTTCTCCGGGTCGGCCGTGTACGGGAAGTCCTTTATGATCGTGTCGTCGCGGTCCAGCAGGACCGCCTTTCTGCCGAAGATCTCCCTCTCCACCGTGCCGCATATGGTGTGGCACGCGACGAGATATCCCTCCTGTATGCGCGGGGTCTCCCGGGACGGTATGATGAACGGCAGATCCGCCGTCTCTCTGAGCTTTCCTCCTTCGCCCGTGAATGATATGGTGTATGCGCCGATCTTCTTGGCCGCTTCCAATGCGAGAATGATGTTCTTGGAGTTGCCGGACGTGCTGAACCCGACCGCTACGTCGCCCTTGCGGCAGAACGCCTCCACCTGCCTCTTGAAGACGTCGTCGTAGCTGTAATCGTTGCCTATTGCGGTCACGGGCGCGATGTTCGAAAGGCACACGCCCGCCATGGCCGGCCTGTCGAACGCATATTTCCCCGAGAACTCGGCGGCTATGTGCTGCGCATCGGCGGACGACCCGCCGTTGCCCATGAATATAACCTGCCCTCCGCGGGCCACGCACTCTTTGATCACGTCGGCGGCCGCCCTGACCGCCGCAGGATCGATCCTCGATATCGTGTCCGCGCTCCTGCGGAGTTCC
>JAITQH010000040.1 GCA_031288985.1 Candidatus Methanoplasma sp.
CCGGGCTTCCTCCTGATTTGCTTTGTTTGATTCCCCGCCCGCTATCATTCACGACCCCCCCCCCCACCACATATGCATGAAGAGCGCCGAGAGATTTTACAAACACAGCGTCGCATGTCCGGAGATGTGAAAAACGAAAGAACCATTAGGGCCAAATAATCCAAGTGGACTTGGCAGGCTCCATTCCACCCATAATATTATTTTACTTCCACCTCATCCCCTCTCTGCAGGACAGGGATGTAATTGTCAATCGTGAAGGTCGGTATCAACGGGTACGGCACCATCGGCAAGCGTGTTGCCGCCGCCGTGAGCAAACAGGACGACATGCAGGTGGTGGGCGTCACCAAGACGAGGCCCACATTCGAAGCGAAGACCGCGGCGGAAAAAGGGTTTGACGTCTACGTCCCCGAAGAGAGCCTTCAGGCGTTCAGGGACGCAGGCATAAGGACGGCGGGAACGATCCAAGACCTCTTCAGGGCATCGGACATAGTCGTCGACTGCACCCCCGGGAACGTCGGAGAGGGATACAAGGCAGAATATGCCGCCGCCGGCATCAAAGCAATATTTCAGGGCGGAGAGGACCACAGCCTCACAGGGGTCTCGTTCAACTCTACGGCAAACTACCGCGACTCTTGGGGCGCGCAGTTCTCAAGGGTGGTCTCATGCAACACCACCGGACTGATAAGGACGCTTTTCCCCATTGACCGGAAGATCAAGATCAAGAACGCCTACGTCACAGTTGTAAGGAGGGCCGCCGATCCCGGCGACAGCAAATCCGGCCCCATCAACGCCCTGGAGCCGTCTGTGAAGCTTCCCACGCACCACGGTCCGGATGTGCAGAGCATCATGCCCTGGCTTAACATCAACACCATGGCGATAAAAGCGTCCACCACGCTGATGCACCTGCACACAGTGGTCGTCGAGCTTGAAAGAGACGCAGACACCGCAGAGGTATTGGACATACTGAGATCTGCACCGCGCGTCAGACTCATCAAGAGCAAGAGCGGCATAAAATCCACGGCGGAGATAATGGAATACGCCAGGGATCTGGGGCGCGACCGTTCCGATATGTATGAGATAGTGGTATGGGAGGACGGCGTCAAGGTCGTCGGCAACAAGCTGTACTACTACCAGGCGGTGCACCAGGAGGCGGACGTCATCCCGGAGAACGTGGACTGCATCAGATCCATGTGCAAGCTGGAGAAGGATGCGGCCGCATCCGCAGAAAAGACCGACAGGGCGCTCGGCATTGACAAAGGGTGACTTGTACGAAAGAATACAACACCCTCGACGATTTCAATCTCCGCGACAAGACGGTGATACTCCGCGCGGACATCAACTGCCCGCTGGACAAGTCCACCCTGAAGATAATAAACGATTCCAGGATCCGCAGCATCGTCCCCACGGTCCGGGAGCTGATCGGGAAAAGAGCGAAGGTCGTCATTCTTGCCCATCAGAGCAGAAAGGGAAAATGGGACTTCATCGGGCTGGAGCAGCACGCCGACCTGCTGTCAAAAAGCCTCAACGCGCCCGTGAAATATGTTGACGACGTGATAGGCGGCGCCGCCAAGGCAGCGGTGAAAGCCCTCCGTCCCGGGGACATACTGCTTCTGGGCAACGTGAGGGCGCTCGATTCGGAGTCGGCGGAGGCAGGCATGGACGTCCATGCGGAGGCCGACCTCGTGGCGGAGCTTGCTCCGCTTGCGGATCTGTTCGTCTGCGACGCGTTCGGCGCGGCCCACCGCTCCCAATGTTCTCTCGTGGGGTTCCCCGCCAAGCTGCCGTCCGCTTCCGGAAGGCTGATGGCGCGGGAGCTGTATGCGCTGAAGACCATATTCGAGGATCCCCGCAGGCCGTCGGTGTTCATCATCGGCGGAGCCAAGTTCGCCGACGTCCCCTGCATGATCGACAGAGTAATGGAGGCCAAGATGGCCGACAACATCATACTTGTGGGTCTCGCGGGCAACGCGTTCCTGTCGGCAAGGGGGGTCGACATCGGCGAGGCCAGCGGCAAGGTGTTGGCCGACGAGCTCACGCCCGAGAATTTTGCCAAGGCGAGAGAGGTCCTTTCCAAATATGGGCAGCACATCCTGCTGCCGGTGGACGTGGCCGTCGAACGGAACGGCAGAAGGGAATCCGTAAGCACCGGAGACATGCCCACTGCGGAACCCGCGCTCGATATCGGCGACCGCTCCATCGAAAAGTTCGAGAAAGTGATCCTTTCGTCGAAAACGGCATTCATGTCAGGCCCTGCGGGGATGTTCGAGAAGCCCGGGTTCGAGAAAGGCACCAAACGCCTGATAACGGCGATGGTGGAGAGCGGGGGGCTTTCGGTCCTCGGCGGAGGCCACACGGCGGGCGCGGCCGAGAGGTTCGACCTTGCCGACAGAGTATCGTACGTAAGCACGGGCGGCGGGGCGTTGGAGACGTTCCTTCTCAGCGAGCCGCTCCCTGCGGTGGAAGCTCTCATACGCTCAAAGGAAAAGTTCTCCCGGCGGTGACGCACTGCGCCTGGCGGCCTGCCCAAAGGCGAAAGGGATCGAACACCTTCACTTGTTTATGTCCTGAGCCTTCTTCATGCGGTTGAGCGCCTCTCTGATGCGCTCCACAGGCTCCGTCACGGCCATCCTTACGTAGCCTTCCGCGGACTTCCCGAATCCCGATCCGGGGGTGACGACGATGCCGAGTTCCAGCATCTTCTCTGTGAACTCCATGGAGCCGACTCCGCTGTTGAACCATACGTAGAACGTGCCCCTGGGCATGGCCACTTTGTAGCCCAGGTCGTTGAGTCCGTTCACCAGCACTCTTCTGCGCTCTGCCAATATGTCCATGTTGGCCTGCACGCCCTTCGGAGTGGTTCCGTCGTCGCTGTAGGCGTCCAGAGCCACCGCGCCCGCCTTCTGTATGAACACAGGGGCGCCCGAGTCCGTCTGGCCTTTGCATTTCTTGAGGCCGCCCACGAGGTCGGGGTGGCCCACTGCGTAGCCCAGTCTGAAGCCGGTCATGTTGAACGTTTTGGAGAACGATCCGAACTCTATGCAGTCCGGCCCCGCCTGAAGCGCGGACGGCGCCCTGTACCCGTCAAAGCACATCTCAGAGTACGCATTGTCGTAACAGAGGATCGTGTCGGTCTTTCCGCACCAGTCGTAGACCTTATGCAGATACTCCAGATCGCAGGTGGCGCCGGTCGGGTTGTTGGGATAGTTTAGGTACAGCATCTTTGCGTCGACGGGGCACTCCGAAAGGTCGAGGAGCCAATTTTGGCTCTCTCTCAGCGGCACTTCGACGCACTCGGCCTCGTTGAACAGTGTTGACGCGCCCGAATAGACCGGATATCCGGGGCTCGGGGCGATTATCTTCTCTCCGGGGTTGACGAACGCCTGAGAGATATTGAATATGGCTTCTTTGGAGCCGATGGTTATGCACACCTGCGTGTCGGGGTCGAGGTCTACGGAGAACCTCTTCCTGTACCATTTGGCGACCGAGTCCCTCAGGAACTTCTCACCCTGCGAGCTGGAGTATTTTTGATTCTCGTTCGCTTCCGCCGCGATCTGCATGGCCTTTATGACCTTCTCGGATGCAGGCAGGTCGGGGTCGCCGATGCCGAAGTCGATGATGTCCGCGCCCTCTTTCTTTTTTGCGGCCGTCAGCTCTTCCAGCCTTACGAAAAGATACGGGGGGAGTTTTTTGAGCCTTTCTGATTGTTCGAATTTTGTCATTGAGATCCCTCTAGCGAGTCTGTGTCCGTCTCTCCCTTGAAGACCAAGTCGGCAGGCCCTTCCATGAGCACATAGTTCATGTCCTTGTCCACCGTGATTCTGAGCCACCCCCCCGGGAGGCGGACGTCCACGGCCTCTCCGAACGGCACGAGGCCGTTCATGGCCGCAGCAACGGCGGACGCGCAGGCGCCGGTGCCGCAGGCGAGGGTCCAGTCGGCCCCCCGCTCGTATACTCTGACTATTATGTTTCCGTTCTCCACCTTGCAGAACTCCACGTTGGTCCTGCGCGGGAAGAAGGGGTGTTTTTCTATTATCGGTCCGAGGCGGCCGATATCCTCGTCTCCGAGTTCGGAGAACGTGACGAAATGAGGATTGCCCATGGAGACCGCATTGCCTCTGAGCGTGTATCCGTCGACTTCGAATTCTGAATTTATGAACTTCCCGTCGCGGTCTATCGGGATCATGCGTCCGTCAAGCACGGGCGCCCCCATATTGATCTCCACGCTCCGGACCTTGCCGTTGTCAAGGCTGACCTTGGCTTCCAGGTCTCCGGCCAAAGTGTGTATGCTGAATGTCCGGCTCTTGACGAAGCCGTTGTCGAACACGTGCTTGGCGACGCATCTGATGCCGTTGCCGCACATCTCCGCTTCCGACCCGTCGGCATTGATTATCCGCATGGTGACGTCGGTCCCCTCTCCCGGGAG
>JAITQH010000094.1 GCA_031288985.1 Candidatus Methanoplasma sp.
TCTACAACGGCCTGAACAGGCCGTCGGACATCCAGAAGTTCATTGACGAAGGGTACGACCGCAGGCTTATCGAGACCCTGTTCACCCAAAAGACCAGCAGGGACGTCAAGAAAAGATACCATTCCGTGAAGAACAACACCTCCCGCATGCTCCGCGACTGGAAGAAGGGGAGGACGCTCATGGAGATCGCGGATCAGTACGCATTCCCTCCGATCCTCACGGCCATGTTCATATTCCTTGAGGAAGGGATCTCCCGCAAACAGTTCTGGGAGTTCGTCCGCGACCCGGAGCTTCTGGACAGCGCGGAGACCGCCGAGGAGGTCAGGGACGCCGTGAAGAACGACTACGTATACTCTCCCTGGGCGGACGAGCTCCAGAAGGAAAGGGGGCGCTGGGGGGAGGATCTCCTCCAGGGGTGGCTCGACTCCCAAGAGATATCGTACAGGACGGAGAACGACCTCCGCGGCGGGGAGGGCCAGAAGACCCCGGACTGCCTTCTTGACGAGCCGATGCTCTACATGGGAAAGAAGATATGCTGGGTGGAGAGCAAGGCGTCGTTCGGGGACAACGTCGAGTTCAGGTTCAACAGCAGAAAACAGCTCATACCGTACACAAAACTCTTCGGACCCGGAGTGGTGGTCTACTGGACGGGCTGCCTTGACGATATGGAATGCCCGGAGGATGTGTACATCACGGACATGTCCGTACTGGACGTCAGATTGGAAAAGATCCGGGACTGATCACAGCCCGGCCTCTTTCCTTATTCCGCCCATCGTCGCCGTCCGCTCCGCGAAGGCGTTGTGCTTGTGTATGGACTCCTCGGACTCGCTTGCCACATACACTCCCACGTCGTCGGGAAGACCGCATCCCTTGTCCACAAGAGCTTTCAGGACGTTTCTGACCACGTCCTCCACGAACCTGGGGTTGGTGTGCGCGTTGATCACGACCTGGCCTTCGTCGTCCCTTTTCAGGAGTTCGTAGGTGGGCGACGAGAATGCGCCCTCGATCAGATCGATCAGATCGTCCGCCTCCACATCGACGTCCTCGTCCATGGTGAGCGTCGTGCGGCATACGTTCCTCTGGTTGTGAGACATCACGGGCGCCCCGGGGCCGCAGGACAGCATCTCGGTGACGGTCTGCTGCGCGCAGGGGCAGGCGGTCATGCCGATGACCTCCGCCCCGATGGTCTTTCTGACCTTCTCTCCGCGGACGACGCTCCCGCCGGCCAAAAGGGTGTACGACTCCAGCGTCTCCCTGCCGAACGGCGTCCTGTTCTGTCTGAAATATTCGGCGCGTATGTCCACCTCGGCGGTGGCGGCGTACTCGTGGTGCTTCAAAAGCTTCCTGCATATGTCCGCCGCCACGTTCTCGAGGCCGGACACGGGGCTGGCTATGCTCTCCGTCAGGACTGCCGTAAGGACCTCCACGTTCCTTGAAAGGTGGGATCCTTTCTGCTCCGCCGGCAGATCCACGGATATGGAGACCCTGCAGTTGAGGGCGCCGTTGAGGGCGCCGTTCGCTCCTTCGCGTTTGACGAGGATGGGTTTATGGACGTTTTTGACTCCCACTCTGGTAAGTTTGAACCCTGTGTCCCCTTTGCGGTACTGGACATCACATTTCAATGTCATACTGTCACCGCAATGCAATCACTACTTAAAATAAAAGGGTCGCGCCCTGTGAGAAAACATTGTGAGTTCAAAGCCCCGAAACAGAGAAAGAACAATACGCACCACAGTAGATACGCATACCGATGAACAAAATATCGAAAAGGCTGTCCATCGATGAATTGCGCGAGATCGTCGCACCGATAGCCGAGAGGCACGGCGTGGAGCGCATAGTCCTTTTCGGTTCTGCCGCCAGGGGGGAAGCCGGTTCCGAGAGCGATTACGACTTCTGCGTGGACAAGGGATCTATCAGAAGCCTGTTCGAGTTGGGGCATCTTTGTATGGATCTCAGAGCCGCCGTCGGAGGCGAAATAGACGTCGTATCAAGATCTGCGTTGGAGTCTGGCACAGACTTCCTGAGGAATGTGGAGAGGGACGGAGTGACGATATATGAGAGATGACCGCCACTGATTCCGGACATGATCGATCAATGCAACCGAATCGAAGATCATCTCCGATATTATGGTGAGGAAGAAGAGACGTTCAAAGAAAACTGGCGGTTTCAGGATAATGTTATTCTTAATCTGGAGCGTATTGGAGAGGCCGCCAACAATCTGCCCGGAGGACTTATATTAAGGCATCCGGAAATCAATTGGTCAGGCATTATTGGAATCAGAGTGACCATCGCGCACCATTATTGGAGATTGGATATGGATCTCATCTGGATTACGGCCGCTCAGGAGGTTCCAAAGCTAAAGGCAATGCTCGAAAGCATCCTCGGGGAGTTGGAAGAGGCCAAACGAGAAAAATATCAATGCGGCATTGACGATTGATGGAAGCGGGGGGATGCAACACAAGCATCCGCGTTCAGGCAGTGTTCAACGGTGTTGCGTCCGATGAACCGTTGACCTTTGCGAAACCCCCACAAAGTACGACGGAACTTGGGTTTGCATCCGCCCCCGCCTGTTTTGACGAGAATCATGGTGGGTTGTTCTTACAGGATCTGACTGCAATGCCTAAAAACAGACCCGATAAAAGAGAACAGAGCCGCAGACATAAAGCCGAGCGGGCGGATCCACTCCTGTTTGAGCAAGATGCTAAATATATTGTAATGCGATGATAAGTTATCCCGATAAGTCCCGTGACATCGGTTGCGTTCAGCGTGGCCTTAACGATTCACGGGCTACGGATATTCTTTATTCCACCTAAAGTGACCTTAAGCTGAAAAACGCCTCCGAGTCTGAAAGGGTTGCTGCCTCATACGCCGCCATCCCGCTTTGAAAACAGCACGCCGCGGAGCGGCGGGCGTCTTCAGGGGCGCATGGCCGAAGGGCGTGCGCCCACCGCATGGAAGGGAAGGGAGACCCAACAGATCCTTTTATTCACCGGCCACGAAGGTCTGATCTGCATCGATCGGACGACCGCCTGCTGTGCAGCTTTACTCTCGTGCGAAAATGGAAAGATCTCCAAAGAGGAGTCGCTGACGCTTCACGGGAAAATCGTCGAAAAGCACGGATTAGACGCGAATGTCGGGAGAACTGCAGCATATTGGACTTTAAGGTGTAATGGATCGCCGAGGTCCGCACCGCGTCCTCAGGCAAGTGGGGCGCATGCATGCGCCCCGCGTACAGCAAGCCGATGACATCGCGCGGCCGTTTCAAACTCAGCCGATAACAGGCCTGCGAAAAATGTATTACGGCATACGCAATGGCGAACGTCATGATATGCGGCATAGACGAGGCGGGGAGGGGGCCGGCCATGGGCCCTCTGGTCGTCGGCGCCGTATTCGCACGCGACGACGCTTCGTTCAGGGAGATGGGGGTCAGGGATTCCAAGAAACTGTCTCCGGCCGTCAGAGAGAAGTTGTATTCCCTCATTGAGAAAGAGTGCGAATCCTTTGTCACCGTCATCGCGTCCGCCGCCGACATCGACGAGCGCAGAAAGCGGCAGTCGCTCAACGAGATCGAGATGGACATGTTCGCGGAAGCGGCCCTGCGCATCCCTGCGGATATCGTGTACGCGGACTGCCCCGACGTCGACGAGTCGCGTTTCTCATGGGCCATGAGCGCCCGGATCGGGGCGAAGGTCGTCGCCGAACACAAGGCGGACGACGCGTACCCTATAGTGTCCGCCGCATCAATAGTGGCGAAGGTCGTCAGAGACCGCATGATGCTGGACATCTCGGAGGAGTTCGGAACGGACGTGGGAAGCGGGTATCCGAGCGACCGACGCACCATGGACTTCATAGAAAAGTGGATAAAAGAGAACGGTCGTCCCCCAACTCATACGCGCTGTTCCTGGGAGCCTGTGATACGTCTTATGTCAGTGTCCAAGAATACCCGGATAAGCGACTGGTGATCCAATGAGCGCACAGGAATCCATTCAGAATCTTATCGACAAGTTCCACAGGAGAATGCAGAGCGACGAAGCGGCCAGAGCGGAAGTGGAGCCTGTGAAGAAGACGTTCAACATCGATCTCGGCACAGAGAGCTATTCCATGAGATTGGAGAACGCCTGCATATCGGAGTTCGCACCGGGCATGACGGCCGACGCGGACGTGACGCTCGTCACTACTCCGGAGAGCCTCCAGGGGCTCATAGACGGCACGCTCAGGCCGATGCGCGCCTACATCACCAAGAAGATAGCCGTCAAAGGCCATATTCAGGATCTTCTGTTCCTCAAAAAACTCTTCTGACTTTGTTTATCGTCCGCGGTGCGGACGTCTGACCGGCGGGGAAAAGCCTCGCCCGTTCGATCCCTCCTTAAAGGCGGTTCAGGCCCTGTCTGTCTTCCGGCGGCCGCAAAGGCTGCCAGAGGGTTCTGCTTGGGGGGGGTTATGACGCAGAACCATCTGACTGTGATGTGTCATGCCCGTCTTCCGACGGGATCGCGGCGGATCCGATCCGTTGTCTCCGTGAGACCTTGGATGCGGATGCGTGCGACGCTTTCAAACATGTTTCGGATGTTTGAACGCTTTTGTTGTATTTAAGTCACTTTTGGGTAACTATACAACCCCATTAATGGTTCATATATTTATAATGTGTTGAATTACAACCAATTTTAACTACCATTTTTATTGTACATATTTGAAGACACAATCGCCGCGGCCAAAATAAGACGAAACAAAATGAAAAAAAGCATGGAAAGTTTTTATATCTGGTCTAAGTTAGCGCACATATAGCGAGGTAGGGTAGCCAGGATATCCCGTCGGGCTCATAACCCGGAGACCGATCGTTCAAATCGATCCCTCGCTACCATCTTCTCTCTGCCGCTTCTTCTCTTCAGAGCAGGCTTTTCGCTTCTTCGGGAGACATTTCCAAGGCCTTCAGCATGTATGCGAGCGCTTTTTTGGCGTACGGGGCGCGCGCCTTGGGGTCTTCCATGATCTCGCCGTAGGTGGCCATGACGTTGTTGTAGTATTCTATAGCGAACTCGGCGAAAAGCGACGATTCCATCGACTCGTCTGTCTGCGCGGCCTCGTTGTAGGCTTTCTCCGCTTCGTCGTACTTGTTTATCGAGATGCAGAAATTCCCGTATGACTGGTAGTAGTCGACCCTGTCGCCGTCGATCTCTATCGCCTTGCGGTATGACTCCATGATCTCTTCGGGAGTCACTTTGGCCCCGAACATGCCGGACGCGTAGTTCCCGCTCTCCGCTCTGCAATACCAATGCTCCGCGACGCCGGGTTCCTCCTCGGTGAGTTTCTTGAAAGCCGTGTATGCTTTTTTGAAGTCTCCTTCGTCCATCGCCTTCATGCCCGCCTGGAGCTTCTTGTCTGATGAATCTGCCGCCATGGTGTATCGGACAATAAGATGGCTTGATGCTTTAATTGTTTTCTGTCGCCCTCCCTCCTGCGGACGGGCGCAAAAAAGAAACGGCCGCGGGATCTGCACCCCGCGGCCCAAAGGTTTACCCGGTCTTGGGCGGCCCCGCATCGGGATCTTCGTCGAACTTCAGGCTGAAGAACGCCAGGACCGCGGATGCGGCGAACAGCACGAACGTCGGCGCCGTCCATACGTCGGCGGCCTGCACCGTCTTGGTCAGATCCTCCGTGGCGAAGAACAGGATCACCGCAACTATGCCCAGAGCAAGCGATACCAGTCTGATGAGGTATGCGGTCCGGGATTTGTCCTCGGAGGATCCCTTCTCCAAGCGGTTCCTTCCGACAATGAGTATGATCAGCCCCAACGCCACCGTCAGCACGGCCAATATCATATTCAGGATCGCCATCTTGCCGTCGTCGCTTCCGTTTTCGCCGTCATGGGTCTCGCCTCCTCCTCCTCCGCCTTCGCCTCCTCCTCCTCCCGACGCGCCCGCCGGCTCGCTGAGCACCTCTATGGTGTGGTTCTTCTGAACATTGGAGAACACGTATCTTCCTGACTCCGGCGACGGGATCGGGGCGCCGTCCACCAGGACCGCAACGATCGCATAGCCTTCCAGCGCCGAGAACCGGAACACGGCGCTTCCTCCCGGCGCGACGCCGACGGTTCCGTCGGGCGTTATCGTCGATCCCGCGTCTGCGGTCGCCGTGATCTTAAGGTCGGCGGTCGACACGGCCCTCCATTTCGCGTACAGGACTGTGTCCGCATTCACGGCGTCTGTCGTGAAGCTCCACCTGTGGCGCAGATCCTTGTCGGAATACCAGCCGACGAAGGTGTAGTCTGGGCGCAGCGGATCGATGGGCGGTGCGATGAATGCGCCCTTGGGCACGTGCAGCCTCGGCGCCTCTTTGCCCGCCTCTCCGCTGCTGTACCAATTCGAGCCTCCGTCGTAATTCAGGTCGAAGTCCACGCGGAACATGTCCTTCTCCCACTCCGCCGTCAGCGTCTGCTTGACGGACAGTATGCGGTCGCCGGGCTGATGCAGCGGATATTTCCAAGACGGCGTCGGATCCGACGGGTTCAGCGGCAGGCTGCCGCGCAGACCCGCGAGTCCGTATTCGGCCTCGTTGGAATGCAGGAACGCCGAACGCGGCAGCGACACGATGTATCCCGACGGGGAGCCGGGGAGGCCGGTGGTCGTCATCACGTAGTAGCTGCCGTTGTCGCCGAAGTTCAGGCTTTTGATCACCGCATAGACCTTCGACGGATCGTCGGGATCGACGATCTCGCTCGGAACGGCGGCGGCCCAATCCGCCGATTCGTCATTGCCTCCGTCGGAGTCGGGTTGGCCTGTGCCTGCGCCGAGGTCTCCGCCGTCGAATCCGGGGTTGAACTTGGTCCAGTATATCTCGACGGCTCCCGCGTTGGGGAAGACGTCGCGGGCGTAGCCGCGGGCGTCGGTGTTGACGCTTTCCACATAGTACGGGCCGGATCCGTCGCGGTAGAGTTCGTCGGAAATGGGCGACGGGATGTACGCCCAGCGCACCGCCTGATGGCCGGGAGATCCTATTCCGCCGCCGAAGCTCTCCGGCGCCGCCGTGTCGTCCGTGGGATCGGTCGGGGTGCCGTTGTCGCTCCAGTTCTTGAAGATGTTCTTCACGAGAACACCCATCTGCGTGTTTAGGCCGTTGTTGCCCCAGGCGAACTGGGGGGCGGACGGATTGTCGGGCGTCCCGCTGGGATCCTTCGGAGTGCCGTCGGTGAGGTATCTTCCCGCGTCCCAGCCTATGTTCCCGTTGTTGTCCAGCGGACCGCGCGGGTCGTCAAGGTTCGGCCCCGTCTGATAGTCGGCGTCGCAGAGAGGCTTCAGATATATGTTGCCCGTCTGGGAGCGCTCCTTGATGTTCCCAAGAGAGTTGCCGGTGAGCGCGTTCAACTGAGCTATGACGGCTTGCGAGGCGGGGTTGTTTATGTAATTAGCTACGAATATGTTGTTGGTGAGCGTGGGGCATTTCGGGAGATCGTGGACGCTTGTAAGGACCTCTCCCGTGTCGACTCCCACGGCGCCTCCGCCGCCGACGCTTCCGAGATTGCTGCCGACCGACCCCGCGGCGAGCGCGCCGGTAACCCCGTTGCCGATGAACGTGCAGTGGGTGATCTCCGACTCGGTCATCCCGAAGTAGGATATTGCGCCGCCGGTGCCGTCCGTCACCCACACCGTGATCGGAATGCCGAGTATCGTGCGGGTCCCGCCGTATTGCGCTCCCGCGACGGTGTTGCCGTCGAAGGTGCAGTTGACGATGTTGCTGCGAATGGCTGTGGTGATCTGCCTGCCGAGGACGAGTATGGCGCCGCCGTCGTCCTGTGCAAAGTTGTCCTTGAAATTGGATCGGAGTATGTTGAGTTCTCCGTCCATGCCGAAGTCCGCGCTCACATATATCGCGCCCCCGTCCACGCGGTTGTTTCCGCCGTGCACGGTGCTGGTGCCTGTGGCCCGGTTGTTCACGAATATGCTGTCCTCCACGGTCAGCGAGAAATGGCCGGCCTGCAGGTATATCGCCCCTCCGCCCTGGTTCGCCGCACTGTTGTCTTTGAAGTAGCATTCCCGTATGCTGAACACGGCTTCGTCCGCGGGGGTTCCGCCGGCAAGCGTCATGGCGCGCGCGGTGTTCCCCTCGAAGGTGCACCTCTCGAACGCGACCTTGGCGGATGCGACCGCAACGTACGCGGCCCGACTGCTGTTGCCTCCGAAATAGCAGTCTGCGATCCTGACCTCCTTGCCGCCGTTCAGGGCGGTTGTGCCGAAGCCTGTGAACGAACAGCCCTCCACAGCGAACTTGCCGACGCTTCCGAGATCGACGCCGCCGGCCGGCCCCCTGAGTTCAAGTCCTCTGAGCGACACTGTGCCGGCGCCGTTGTGGATCAGCTGCATGTGCAGCGCCGAAGACGCGGCCATCGGTCCTGCCGAGCCGCCGTCGATAATGATGTTGTGGTCGTGGTTTATCACGGCATAGACCGGCCCGTTCAACGCCAGATCCGCCGCGAAAGCGGGCGTGAGGCGGAATGCGGAATCGGCTGCCGCGTTCTCAATGCCGTAGATAAGATCGGACACGGAATCGATGTCCGCAGGCTCCGGCTCCCCCGACGAGTCGGAGATCCTGTCTTCTCCGCCAAACCCTATGACCAACGCCGTCAACAGGATCGCGGCGATCGCGGCGATCGCCAACAGCGGTCTTTGCATTCCTGCGCCCGTCTTACGGCCGCTGAGCGGGGCAGGCATGATTCTTTGAGATTCAGTCATTTGATCGACCTCGCCTGATGCACGGAAGACGCCATTGGATCTTGCGACAGTCCTATGCGGTAGTTGTATCTGCACCGATAGTCGTCCCCCCGTCAAGCGAAGTTGTTTGATTGGTTATGGTTTTATATATGGTTTCATTTTACAGTCGCTTTTGTGTGCTGAAATGGTGTGTTTTGTTCAAAACGGCGCGGCGCACAGCGAAACAGCGCCTCCGCTCGAAATGTGCGATCTGCGCGGCGCCGGGAACGGCGTGCGGCCCTGATTATTTACCCGGAAAGTGCATGCCCTTTCATGATTCTCGGCGCGTGGAAGGAATTCTCTGCCGACTCCGGGTTCGAGGGGTATGACATCCGGGAGACGTCGGTCCCCAAGACCGACGAGGAGAGCGTCAGAGCATGCAGAGTGCTGTGCGAACAGAACCTGTGCGGGGAATACGGCACCACATGGGCGTGCCCTCCGGGCGCCGGCCCCGCCGCCGCGTGCGTCAGAGAGGTCTCGCGCTACACCAAGGCCGCGCTCATAACGAAGAGATATGAAGATATCGACGCGGGCGACGGCGCCCTCACCATGAGGCTCGGAAAGGAGATGCAGGATGTGTGCCGCAGATTCGCAAACTTCCTGCGGTTGAGAGGCCTCGGGGTCTTCCCGATGGCGGACGTCGGATGCGGGTTCTGCGGCCTGTGCGCATATCCCGACGGACCGTGCAGATTCCCGGCGCAGCGGGTGGCGTCCATGGGAGGATACGGGATAATGATGGACAAGTTCCTGAAGGGAAACGGCATTCCCTTCTCGTTTGAGAAGGACGCCGCCACGTTCTACGGCATAATACTGTACGACCCTAGGCCTCCGCGTTGAATAAATATAAATCCGAATCACCCAATCGCACGCCGATCATAAAATGGACAGGGAGATCGTAGCAAGGGTCGCCAAGGCCGCGCACATCGCGCTTACCGACGAGGAACTCGACAGGTACAGCAAAGACCTTGCCGACATATTGGACTACTTCAGGATCCTTGACGAGGCGCCGGGAGAGGAGGGCGTCGGCGTTAATCCCGTTGATGTCTCCGACGTGCTGAGGGACGACGAACCCCGCATGGACATCGACCCCTATTCTCTTCTTGAGGGCATGAGCACCTACGACGGATACGTGAGGGGGCCCAGACTCTCATGACCTCCGACCTTCAAAAGATCAACGACAGATACAGCATGTTCAGCGCATTGGCGCCGCATATCCCGGACGATGCGGAGTTCCTGTTCTCCGCCAAGGACAACCTGACCTCCGCAGGCATAGAGACGCGCTGCGGATCCAAGATACTCGAGGGCTACCGCCCTGCGTTCGACGCGGCGGCGATCGAAAAAATGAAGAAAAGCGGCGGAGGGCTTGTCGGAAAGACCAACATGGACGAGTTCGGGTTCGGAACATTCTCCGTGAACTCGGCATACGGGATCCCGAAGAACCCTTTCGACAGGGAGAGGTCGTGCGGCGGATCGTCCGGCGGGAGCGCCTGCGCCGCCGCCGTTCTGGAAGACCATGTTTCCCTTGGAGTCTCCACCGGAGGGTCCGTCTGCTGCCCCGCCGCGTTCTGCGGGGTGTACGGCCTCACTCCCACCTACGGCCGCGTTTCGAGATACGGTCTGATAGACTACGGGAACTCTCTGGACAAGATAGGACTCCTCTCCGCCGACGCCGGACGGCTGAAGAAGCATCTTCCCACGATCTCCGGAAGGGATCCCCGGGATCCGACGTCGTGCGTCCAGCCCGAGCCGGCTCTGTCCGGAAAGCGGATCGGGTCCGTCGCAGTGCCGAAAGAGGCTTTGGACGGTGCGTCCGCCGACGTGCGCAGAGCATTCAACGAATCATTGGAACGGATAAGGGGGATGGGCGCGGACGTCGAGACCGTCGACATGCCCGCCCTCCGATACGCCATGCCCGCGTACTACATCATAGCCACCTGCGAGGCCTCCACGAACCTGGCAAGATACGTCGGCATGAGATACGGGCGGCAGGATGGAGATCTCGCCCTGAAATTCGACGATTACTTCACCTCGTTCAGGACGAAGTACTTCGGCGACGAGGCCAAGAGAAGGATACTCCTCGGCACTTACACCCGCATGGCCGGGTTCAGGGACAGATATTACGCCAAGGCCCTCAGCGTGAGGCGGCACGTGATCGGATCGTACAGGGAGATCCTGAAGAACTATGACGCGGTGGCCACCCCCACCATGCCTTTCGTCTCGCCCAAGTTCGCGGACATAGCGCTGATGGGGCCCGTCGAATCGTACGCGGCAGACCGCCTTACGATACCTCCGAACCTGGCCGGCACGCCGCATCTGTCTGTCCCGTGCGGATACGACGGGGACGGCATGCCCATCGGACTCCAGTTGGTCGCAGACCATTGGAACGAAGATGTCTTGATCTCATTCGCGTCCGACTGGGAAGGCATGTTCGACTCCAGAAGAGCGGAGGCGGACATATGAAGATCGGATTGGAGATACACGTCCAGCTTCCCACCCGGTCGAAGATGTTCTGCTCCTGCCCCACAACGGACGCGGAGGCGCCGAACACCCATGTCTGCCCCACCTGTCTGGGGATGCCGGGATCCAGACCCGCGCTGAACCGGAAGGTCCTGGAGTATGGGATCATGCTCGCAAAGATGCTCAACTGCAAGGTGGCCGAGACCACTTGGTTCTCCAGGAAGACGTATTTCTATCCCGATATGAGCAAAAGCGTCCAGATCACTCAATACGACAATCCCGTCGGCTCCGAAGGGTTCTACTCCGTGAAAGGAAAGAAGATCCGGATAACACGCATACAGCTGGAGGAGGATCCGGGCAAGACCAAGAGGGTCGGGGATCTGTCGTCGCTGGTCGATTACAACAGATCCGGGATCCCTCTTGCCGAGATAGTGACGGAACCCGACATGTCCACCCCCGCAGAGGCGAGAGAGTTCCTGGGGCTGCTGATCGCCGACATACGGCATACGCTGGATCTCCCCGGAGACGGGGAGAGGAGCATCCGCTGCGACTGCAACATATCCGTGGGGAAGGAAAGGTGCGAGGTCAAGAACGTGACCGGCCTGAAGAACGTGGAGAGGGCGCTCAGCTTCGAGGTCGTCAGACAAACGAAGGTCCTCAAAGCAGGCGGCAAGGTGGAGAGGGAGACCCGCCGTTTCGACGAGGAGCGGGGAGTCACCATATCCGTGCGCAAGAAAGAGTTCGAATCCGATTACGGATTCATTGACGAACCCGACCTAGGCATATTCCGCATAGGAAAGATGGCCGAGAGCATAAAGATCAGGGAGAGTCCGCAGAACATGGCGCTTCGCCTTGCGGCGCAGTACGGCTTGGAGGAGAAGACGGCGAAGCAGATCGTGTCCACCTCGGTCGGCCTGGCGGAATTGTTCGAGGATGTCGCGAAGGCGGCGGGAGTCGGGACCGCCGCGTCATGGATCGGCGCGGCCGCCTCATATTGGAAGACGTTCGAGGACAGTCCCGAGGGAAGGAGCGGCATAGTCGCCATCCTCAGGGATCTGTCGGAAGGAAGGATCAACGACGTCGAAGCGGGGATGCGCCTGAGATCCTTCATGACGGGGGCAACGGAAGAGAGCGTGAAGGCCGCCTCGGCGGATCTCGACGTTCTGATCGCCGGATACATAGACGCCAACCCTGCGATATTGGATGAGATCCGCCGCAACGAAAAGGCATCCAACAGGATCATAGGCCATGTGATGAAGGAGTCCGGCGGAGCATATTCCTCCGCCGACGTTGTGTCCGCTGTGAAAAGGATCGTCGACGGCCGGTTGTGATCCGGGATCGGACGCTCATACTCCTGCGCAGGGTGCATGAGTTCAAAATCCCGGAACAGTCTGAAAGCGTCAAGAACAAAGGTGTAAGGTTTGCCGGTTCGTTTCGGCGGTCGAACCGGCATTTTGGTGATCGGACTTTATACGGAGGCAAAGTCCCGGCCGCCGCCGCAGGCCGAATGTCACAATACCTACACTGCATTGCCTGTATATAAATTTAGGCATACCTAAATCTTTCATCTCCCGTCGCATCGGCGCATCGGTGCGCCGAAAGATGCACCGCCCGTCTGCGGATCACTCTTCGTCGGAGTCGGGAATATCCAGGTCCTCGACGGACAGCGTCATTATCTGCAGCTCTTCCAGCCTGTCGTCGCCCACCTTCTCCGGGGAGCCGTCCAGCAAAGACGCCGCCTTCTTGTTCTTGGGGAACGCTATCACTTCGCGGATGGTCTCTTTTCCGAGAAGGATCGCCATGAATCTGTCTATGCCCAGCGCGATGCCCCCGTGGGGCGGCGCGCCGTACCCCAAGGCATCGACGAAGAATCCGAAATCGCTTTCGATCTTCTCGTCGGACATCCCCAGCTTTTTGAACACTTCTCTTTGGATCTCGGGCCTGTGTATCCTCAGCGACCCCGATCCCAGTTCATTGCCGTTAAGGCAGAGATCGAAGCACGCCCCGCCGACGTATTCCGCGTCCAGGTCGTTCTCCGGAAGCACGAATGGGTGATGGAATGCGTTGCGCCTCCCTGAAACGGGATCCGTCTCGAACATGGGACAGTCGATAAGCCAAAAGAATTGGAACACGTCCTTCGGCACAAGCTCCAGATCTTCGGCCAGCTTCCTTCTGAGGACGCCTCCGCCCTCGTAGGTGGCCTTCCAAGGCCCTGCTATCAGGAACAGGAGGTCGCCGTCCTCGACCCCCATCCTTTGTTTGAGCGTTTCCAGTATCTCGGGCGTGAAGTACTTGGTGATGTTGCTTTCGAGCTTTCCGTTCTCGCATCTCATCCAAGTGAGTCCTCCGAGGCCCGCCTTCTTGGCGTATGCGATGTAGCGGTCCACGTTGTTCCTTCCGACCTTGTCGGCGAAGGCCGCCTCTATCCTCATGCCCGCGACCATGCCGCCGGCGGAGATTATGCGTTTGAATATCTCATACGGTGCGTCTTTGACCGCATCCGTGAGCGAGACGAATTCCAAACCGTATCTCATGTCCGGTTTGTCGGATCCGAATCTCTCCATGGCCTCGCGGTAGCCGATCTTCGGGAACGGCGTCGGGAGGTCTTTGCCGTAAAGGCCCTTCCATATGTGGGACACCATCCCTTCGATGAGTTCCTGAAGATCTTTTATGTCCTCTATGAAGGACATCTCTATGTCGAGCTGCGTGAACTCGGGTTGGCGGTCCTTCCTTGAATCCTCGTCGCGGAAGCATCTTGCCACCTGATAGTAGCGGTCGACCCCGCCCACCATCAGCATCTGCTTGAACAGCTGCGGGCTTTGCGGCAGGGCGTAGAACGTGCCCGGATGGACCCTGGACGGCACTATGTAATCCCTTGCGCCTTCGGGCGTGGACTTCGCAAGTATCGGGGTCTCTATGTCCAAGAACCCTTTGCTTTCGAGATAATTTCTGGCAAGACTTGTGAATCTGCCGCGGAACTCCAGCGCGCGGATCATGTCGGTCCTTCTGATGTCCAGATACCTGTACTTCATCCGGGTGTCTTCGTTGGGGAGGACTCCTTCCTTCTGATCGCCGAGTTCGAACGGCGGCGCGGCGGAACGATTCAACACTTCAGCGGCCGTGATGAGCACTTCTATCCCGCCGGTGGGGTTCCTGGCGTCTTCCGTGCCTTCAACCCTCTTCCTCACCGTGCCGTTGACGGAGACTGCCGACTCGCGGGTGAACCCCTTCATCGCCTCTGCGATGGGGGCCGAGGCGATCCCCTGCGGGAGATCCTCGGGATCGAACACGGCCTGTGTTATCCCGTATCTGTCGGCGAGGTCTATGAACGCCACTCCGCCATGGTCCCTGGAGAACCTGACCCAGCCCTGCAGGCATACGTCCTTTCCAATGTCCGTCGGCCTGAGGCCCCCGCATGTGTCGGTTCTTCTCATCAAAGTCACCCGTAAGGTACGATGATTGCGACAAAGAACAGTAAAATATAAATTCATTTGTACGCGCGGGTTTGGAGGGTGTGTGGTTTCGACCGCCGGGCGCCCGGCGTTTTGACGCACCGAAAGGCCGGGATCCCAAACAAAGCTCTGCATGACAGAATCTGTGCATCGAGAGGGGCGGAGACAGTGGGCTTTTTGCTCCAGCGCCGGGACGGCGCCGACGATCAGATCGTATTGGATCCTGCATTTGCCATCTGCACGAACCTCTCGGTGTTCAGAATCATGTCATTCAATCCCACTATGGATCTGTCCGCGCGGTTCGTCAACCTGTCTCTCTCGTTCTTGGGGATGTCGAGTTCGTCGTCCAATATCGTCAGAAACCTGTATTCTTTCCCGGCTTCTGCCAATCCCAGCATCGTTATCATGGCTTCCTTGCACCGGGACACGTTGGTTATGCCGAACACGACGATCGGAACCTTTCCGTCTATGATTATATCCGAGCGGTAGCTTCCCTTGGGGGTGACTATGTTCTCGTTGAAAGCGCACCTTGCGCCCAAAGCGGATGATCTGAATGCTTCCTGCATGTCGTCAACGAAGGTGTTTGCAACCCGATCCGTGTTCAGGAAACTCAGATCCGCAACCTGAGAGATCGCATGCGTGATCGAATTCAGGGCAGCCCCTGCCTCGCTCGGGTCGAAAGCCACCGATATCCTTTCCTTTTCGTACTTTACCTCATTTGAATTTATTATGCGGTCGAATATGTCCTTCCGCGCCGGGGTGAACTTGTAGTCCTCGTATGAAAGCCACATCATCGTATGCCCCTCGTCGGTAAGCGTCCAAGGGGTGCTTTTTGCGTTTAACACTATGCGAAACTCGTCACCGTCGTCGAAAGTGAATCCTGTGTGCACCAGATACTTTCCCGCGTCAAGTTTGCTCAGCTCCGGTTCGGAGCATGCGGATGTTTTGAACGCGCTTATTACTTGACCTCGACAGTTGATCCGAAGCTTTTGTGTGCTGGCTCCATTCGACAGTTGAGGCCCGACATGGCGTCCGCCGCACCTTGTCGCGTTTCATGCCGCCCTCCGGGGCCGCATGCGC
>JAITQH010000010.1 GCA_031288985.1 Candidatus Methanoplasma sp.
CTCCCCTTCACAAGAGTTTTCGCAGCATTCCTGAGGGATTCAAGGCCGTGTTTGGTGTTTGCAACCCAACGCACCAGATCCTCGGGCTTGGTCCCGGCCTCGTCAACGGCCTCGAGGCACACCGAGGCAAGATCCCATGCCGCCTCCGCCGCCCTGCGTCCGACCTTGAAGTGTATCGCGACGCCGTCCTTTCCCGCTGAAACTTTGCGGTCGACGACCATCATTTCCAACTCGCCCGTCTCCATCACGTGCACTCCCCCGCATGCGGACACATCGATGTTGCCTATCGACACGACCGTGATCTCCTCGCCTTCGGCGATGCGGTCAAGCTTGATCCTCACGTCCTTCAGGTCGGGATCGTTCCTCGACATCACACTCTTGGTGACCGACAGGTTGTCTCTGATGGCGGAATTCGCGAACCTAACCGCTTCGCGGACGGCTCCCCACCCCGGGTCATGATCCACTACGACGTGGTTGTCTTCGGGGGTTATTGAGATCTTGACGATCTCCAATTCGGGATCCTGCCGCTTCAGGGCGCAGAACAGCAGGTGCTCGCCGGTGTGCCCCTGCATCAGGCCGTAGCGTCTGTCCCAATCCACGCCACACCAGACCTTGTCTCCGGGCGAAAGGCCGCTTCCCGGGGCGCGGTGGAGGATCCTCTCCGCCCTGACGAACGTCTCCGTGACGGGCGTGCCGCGGATCGCGCCCGTGTCGCACGCCTGCCCCCCGCCGCCCGGATAGAACGCGGTGGAGTCCAATTCCACGCAGTCGCCGTCAACCGACACCACAACGGCTTCGAACTCGAAAACGTACCCGTCGCGCCTGAATATCTCTTCCGTCATCATTGGAGGTAAAATAATAAGGTAATAAATATGTGATGCGATTACGTCCAAAAGGTGCGACATGGCAAGCATTGAAGATTATGATGAATTGGATAAACGTATAATCGAACTGCTTTGCACATCCAGCCAAGGATCGTACAGGCAGATTGCCAAGAAGCTCGGCGTGCATCCGACCACACTCATCCAGCGCGTGAAGGTGCTGGAATCGAAAGAAGTGGTCAAAGGATACCGCGCAAAGGTCGATTACATGAACCTCGGTTTCGAGTACATGGGAATAGTCCAGATCTACGCCGACAACGTCGTGGACGTCCTCAACGAGGTCAAGAACGTCCCGCAGGTCATCTCCATTTTCGACGTCACGGGGGATGCGGACTGCATCGTATGGATATCCTGCCTCAACAGAGAGGAGTTCTCTGACACGGTGAAGAAGATAAACAGCACCAAAGGCGTCAAGAAGACCAACACGTCCATAGTGCTCAACGTTGTCAAAGACTCCAACGACTACATCCCAAATCTTTTGAACAGACAGTGATGCGTCCGGCGGTCTTGCGGCCGCCTGCGGCGCGATAAGCCCGGGCGCCGGCGCCCGGGGCAGGGCGATCGGAGAAGAGAGGAGGAACCGCCAATGCCTGCGCCGTCCAAAGAGGGGTTCGAAGGCCCCGGAATCAGAAATTTCAACTATGCCTCAGGAGCGCCGGCGCCGGCCGTGCTCGCCGGATCAACGCCATGCGAAGAACGGACGCCGTTCTTTGGCGAAGGGGGATATGAGCCGTTCCGGCGGTTGCAGAACGTGCAGCTTCGCGAAGATATGCATCGAGGCGGAGATGAGCAGGGAACCCAAAGGAGGCGCACGGCGCCGCCTTTCGAAGATGTTTTGTGATGGAGGACACACTAATGAACGAGACGCATAACAATGCATTTTGCGGAGGACATCCGGAGTTCTACCCGCACAATGACCATAGGTACAACCAAACGAAGGAAGACATAAGCATATCCTATCTGGGATCGATGTGCGCATATCTTGGGCTGATAATGGATCGCCGCAGTTCGGGGCAGGATCGCGACAGCATCGATGTATCCGTCAAAAGCTACAAAAGAAACGATCCCGGCATCGTGGAGTCGCGCCCGTGTCTGGATTTTCAAATGAAGTCCACATCCATGCCTGAATACGACCGAGACAAAAAAGTGCTGAAATATGAATTGGGCATTAAGAACTACAGAGATCTCAATGCGGACAGCGTCAGACCGCCCCTGCTCGCCGTTCATGTGTTGCCGCCGGACGTTTCGCGTTGGGTTTCGGTGGCAGACGACCACTTGGCCATAACGGAAAGGATGCTCTGGTTCAACGTGTACGGTTCGAGTCCTTCCACGAATCCCGGCCGGAAGACCGTCACGCTCAGCATCCCTCTGAAAAATGCCCTTACGACACAAAGTCTTAAACGCCTATTGGACATGGTTGCACACGGAGAAACGATCAGCAATGATTTACACTGATATTACGCCCGGTACGTTGAAGGCGCTGAAGCCTCAGTACATCAGGATGTATCTCAACTCCAGAGGCTGGACGCAGAACCAATCCACTTCAAAATACGACACATTCCGAAACGAGGATCTCGACGAGGACGTTCTTGTTCCCAAGGATCGCGGCCTCAGAGACTACCTATACCGTGTGGAGGATTTGGTGGAACTCATATCCGCGGCGGAGAAGAGAACCGTGGCAGACATCGTGTCCGGAATGATGCTGGCATCTGCGGCCGACGTCATTGAGTACAGGTACGAGCCGCTCAGCGGAGAGATCGGAGTCATACCTGTGACGGACATGCAGAACATACTCAAAACCCACACATCCATTACCAACTTTGCCTATCGCGACATCAAAGACTGGCATCCTTCCTACTCGTCCTCACGGTGGTCAGGATCCAAGATAACAGACCTGGTGAGGGTTGGGCCGACCGCCGCCGGAAGCTACATAATCCGGTTCGTCTACCCGGCCGTCAGCGGAAATTCGGCGCAGTCCAGCCTGGAAGAGGGACTGGTTCCCGACAATGACGATCTCAGGAGAGTCTGCGACAAGATAATCCATTCCCTGGAGACGATAGTCGATCACGCAGAGAAGAATGAAGACCTGATCAGTCCCGACAAGCACATATCATACAATTTCATAGCTGCGGTTGCGGATCTGGAGGTCAAAGGCGCGGATCTGGAGGTCAAGAGGCATCCGCTGCATGCGGCCGACGACGACGCGTCGGGTTCCGTATCCCTCACAGGCAAGATATTCCCGAACATATCCAACATCGCGCGGAACATGAGGCCTGCGGGCATGAATGAGGACAGGGTCTTTGTCGGGCACCTTATGGCTATAACAGACAGAAGATTCGAAAATGAAAGTCTTCCCGGCAAGCTCACACTGAAATACATATCTCCCGACGACCCGCGCCCTCAGAGCGCCAAACTGGACCTTTCGGACGACGACCTCGATCTCGCCTATGACGCCATGCGCAACAAGCGGCCGGTGCGGCTCAAAGGAAAACTCGTTGGAAACAGCAAATCCCGGCGTATAGAGGATCCCTGCGATCTGAAACTGTTGGAATGAAGAAAGAATCGTTTCGATTTGTACAATGAAAGGCGCAGAGGCGAAAGAAGTGTACGAGCTTCACAAAGACATAACAGAAACGTGAGAAGAGAAACCAACTTCGAACCGATATGGCAAACCTGTGACAAGAAATGACCACGCAGAGAACATAAGGGCCATTATTTACAAGCACGCCGATTGCGCATATGTCAAACCGCGCAGTGAGGCCGAGTCCGCACTCGGATATGCACCGGATGCCGCGGAAAAAGAATCGGACGACAATGATCAAAGGCGAAACTGCAGGTGAATACTAAAACACTCTCAGATACCCGCCCTCAACAAAGACAAGATATTTGATGGATGCAGGAATGCGGAGAGGCTGGGGCGGCCAACGGAAATCCTCTCCGAGCCGTCAAGACCCGCAGTGAGCCATACAGGGGGTTTTGCATATGGTTGCTCCCTGACGAATCAGTTGCCCGCATGTGAGGATTTCGGGTAGAACCAGGCCGGCAAAGGAAAATATATTCAGACTCCATATTTATCGCGTCGCGGAAGAACATCAAAAACATACGAACAGCCCTACCGGATTTGCCGAAGGCACAGACAAGTACACAGACTTGGAAGGTGCGATTGCGGCATTCATGGAGGACATGAACATCCTCCCGCACACCTCAGCGAACAACACAAGACTGGACAGGCGGCCTTAATGAATCCCGACGAGATAATAACTTGACCTCGACAGTTGCTGAACAGGAATCTTGATTTTTTTGGAGGGGGGGCCGCCGGCAAAGGACAAAAAGGAGTCCGGAATATCTCTTGGTTATGGTAAACAAA
>JAITQH010000113.1 GCA_031288985.1 Candidatus Methanoplasma sp.
GGGTGCGCAATATCCGTCTTTATGACCGCGACCGCCTCGCCTTCGCCGTATCCTCCGGAAAGGAGCCTGTCGTACCGCTCGAGCTGCGTCTCGACGGGCAGACCGCGGCAAGGGCATTCCCGCGTCTCTTCCTTCAGCTGCCTCCAGCTATCGGCCTCGCATGTGCACACGTAGCCTTTCCCGTTCTCGATGAGCTGCCGGGTGTGATCGTAATATATCTCGAACCTGTCCGACTGTATGACCTGCCCGTGCGTCTTCACACCGAGCCACTCCAGATCTTCGGTTATCATCTCGTATGCGTCGGGTTCGATCTTCTCGGGGTTCGTGTCCTCGAATCTTGTTATGAGTTTTCCGCCGTAGCGTCTGACGTACTCGTCGTTGAGCACCGACACTCTCGTGTGTCCTATGTGCAGGGGGCCGGAGGGGCCGGGGGCGATGCGGGCCGTGATGCCGTTCTCGGAATCCTTCAGTTCCGGAAGTTCGTAGACCCGTTCCTTCTTCTCCTTCACCATGAGCGAAGGATCGATCTCCCGCAGCTCCTTGGTCTGCATCTCAAAGCCCAGGGAATTGACTTCGGATACTATGGACTCGATGAGGGGCGTGAGTTCGGCGGATTTGCTCCTGTACTCCGGATTTTCTCCGAGCACTTTCCCGACGACGGCCTTCGGATTGGCCGTCCCTTTAAAAAATACCGCGTTCTGCAGTGCGTACTTCCTTATCAGGGATTGAACCCCATCGTCGGACATGCGCTCTGCATTTTCCTCTTGATATTTATACTGAACATCCCCGGCCGGGAGCCTCCGCCGGGATCGCATCACAGAAATGTGAAGGACGGACAGGCGCCGAAACATAATGCAGACGCGGCCTCTGCCGACGGCGGTTAAAATATATGTTCCGCGCATTACTGTGGCATGACCCTTAAGAACTCCCTTTCGGGGGATGTCCGCAAGATTGGCAAGAAGACAGACCCTGATTCCGCTGAGGTCGCCGCCGCGCTTCTGGAGGATCAGAACGTCACCGTCGTGTTCGAGGATCTCAACGGCGGCAAGGCCGCCGGGAATGTCTATTCCACCAGAGCGAAGATCGCCGCCGCCCTCAACATAAGGCCGGACGGGATCGTTGACCATCTGATCGCCGCGGCGGAGAGTCCGGCCGACGTAAGAGAGGTCGATGACCCCGAATTCAAGAAGGGCGGTTCGGACAAAGCGCGTCTGCTGTCGCTTCCGATCCCCAAGTATTATCCCGAGGACGGAGGCCGCTACATAACCGCAGGGGTCATCATCGCGGAATACGGAGGAAAGAGGAACGCATCGTTCCACAGGATGATGATCGTTGACGACGACACCATCGCCGTGCGTCTGGTCCCCAGGCATCTTTTCACATTGTACAATGAAGCCAAGAAGGACGGACGTGAACTGAACATCGCGATATGCGTCGGAGTCCCCGCAGAGGTCCTTCTTTCGGCCGCTTTGTCCATGGATTACGGCGCAGACGAACTCAGGGCCGCATCCGCCATGCACACTGCGGGCCACGGAAGCCCCCTGGAGGTCGGAAGATGCGGGAACGGGATACTCGCGCCGTCCGATACCGATTATGTGTTCGAGGGCAGGATAACATTCGATGAGACCGACGAAGGACCGTTCGTCGACATCACGGGAACGTATGATTATGTGCGCAGGCAGCCCGTCATAAAGATAGACAGGGTCTGGAGGTCCAAGGATCCCGTGTTCCATCTGCTTCTGCCGGGAGGATACGATCACTTCCTGCTCATGGGGCTTCCCCGGGAACCCATGATGCTGAAGGCCGTGAGGCTGGCGGTGCCCCGCGTGAAGAACGTTCGTCTGACGGAGGGAGGCTGCTGTTGGCTCAACGGGGTGGTGTCGATAGCCAAGAACAAGGAGGGCGACGGCGTCAACGCGATAATGGCGGCGTTCACCGGGCACACATCCATGAAACAGGTCATTGTGGTGGACGACGACATAGATATATTCGACGACCGGGCCGTGGAGTGGGCGGTTGCCACAAGAATGCAGGGCGACCGGATTTTGACGATCCCCGGCGCGGCGGGTTCCTCGCTGGATCCCAGCACGCACGGGACGACCTATAAGGTGGGATTCGATGCGACCGTGCCCGCGGGCGCGGACAGGTCGCTGTTCGTCAAGGCAACTTTGAAGAAGTGACTCAGTTCCACCATTCCCTGCGGCGGTCTATCGTCTCGTCCCTCTTGGGGCCGATGCTGATGATATCCGCAGGGATTCTCATCTCTTTTTCGATGAACGCGATATAATCCTTCATTTCCGACGGAAGCGCGTCGTATCCTTTCTTTACAACAGCGGCAGTGTCGCTCCATCCCTTCCATCCTTTGAGCGTCCGATATATCGGTTTTGAACGCTCCAGCTTGGATATCGACGAGGGGAAATGCCTCTCCTCTTTTCCGTCGATCTCGTACGCCACGCACACGGGAAGTTCGTCATAATCGTTGAGGACGTCGAGCTTGGTTATGGCCAGGGATGTGAAGCCGCACATCCTTGATGCATGCTCTGCGACGACAAGGTCGAGCCACCCGCATCTTCTCCCTCTCCCGGTGGTCACCCCGAACTCGCCGCCGCGCTTTTGAAGCTCCGTCCCGGCCTCTCCGGGTATCTCTGTGACGAGCGGCCCTTCTCCCACGCGGGTGGTGTACGCCTTGAGGCAGCCGAGCGTCTTGTCTATCCTGTTGGGTGCGACGCCTGTTCCCGTGCATATGCCTCCGCCGCAAGTGGAGGAGGACGTGACGTACGGATATGTTCCGTGGTCTATGTCGAGCATCGCGCCCTGCGCGCCCTCGAACAGTACGTTCTTCCCTTCGTCCAGAGCGTCGTTGACCAGAACGGACGTGTCGCAGATGTATTTGCCTATGCCGTCCCTCCAACCCTTCATCTTTTCGTAGAGAGATTCGACGGTGCAGCAGCATTCCTCGGCGTCCATCATTTTCAGGAGGTCCTTCTTGTAGCTTACGTTGAATGCTATCTTCTCCTTCAGAAGGTCGTCCTCCAAAAGATCGCCGACGCGAAACCCTCCCCTTGAGATCTTATCCTGATAGGAGGGGCCGATGCCTTTTTTTGTAGTGCCGACGGCGTTCTTGCCGCGGTATTTTTCCTCGGCGCCGTCCAGCTTCTTGTGGTAATTCATCACAAGGTGGGCGCGGTCGGATATCCTGAGACCGTCGACGGAACCTCCGGTTCTGACGACCTCATCGATCTCCTCAAGGAGTTCGTCCATGTTGACGACCACTCCGTTGCCGATCACAGCGAGATTGCCCTTCCTGACCACCCCCGACGGGAGTCCGTGAAGCTTGAACACCTTGTCTCCGACGACGATCGTATGGCCGGCATTGTTGCCGCCCTGAAAACGCACTATAAGATTGGCAGTCTCGTCCAGGTAGTCGGTTATTTTCCCCTTTCCCTCGTCGCCCCACTGTGCTCCGATGATCGCAATGCTTGGCAATATAGCACCGTTCCGCACCAACGGTTCTACATCTATAAATGTTGCCACATTTCTGGGGGATGCCGCCTCATTCCGGGGGTTTTGGAGCTGTCAACCACTCGTTATTTCGTCGGCGACACGATCTTTCCGCCGAAATTCTCAGCGGCGGGATTCGCTGCGCCGTTCCGGGTTCGGTGTTCGATCG
>JAITQH010000041.1 GCA_031288985.1 Candidatus Methanoplasma sp.
GCTCCTTGGAGGAGATGCTGCGGTGAAGCTTGACTGCGATCTTTCTGACCCTCTCGAGCAGTTCCGAAGCCTCCTGATCTGTCAGGGCGACGCCTTGCTCGGCCATCTTGGTGACGATGGTGTTCCTCCCGGAATGCTTGCCTATGACTATGCTTCTCTGAAGTCCGACCTCTTCGGGGTTGTAGGGCTCATAGTTCTGGGCATCCTTTATGATCCCGTCCGCATGGATCCCGGCCTCGTGCGCAAAGCAGTTGGCGCCGAGGAACGGCTTCGAGACCGCTATCGGGCGCCCGGCGGCCACCGAGACGAACTCGGCAAGCGGCTTGAGCTTTATGGGGGATATGCCCGTGCTCTTCCTGAACAGGTGCTCGCAGGACATCACCGTCTCTTCGAGGGGTGCATTGCCCGACCTCTCTCCGATGCCCATGACCGTCGTGCTCATGAACCTGGCCCCTGCCGCGACTCCCGCCATGCAGTTCGCCGTCGCCATCCCGAAGTCGTCGTGCGTGTGCATCTCCACGTCGATGCCCGTGGCGTCTATTATTTTCTTTACTCTGTCGTAGCATCTGAAGGGATCCTCCCTTCCGATCGTGTCGCAGTACCTGAAGCGGTCCGCGCCCGCGTCCTTGGCGGCCTTTGCGAACCTGATCAAAAAGTCTATGTCGGCGCGGGATGCGTCCTCGCCGTTGCATGATATGTAGAGGCCGTGCGCTTTGGCATGCTCGACGCTCTTCGTCACCTGCTCCAGGACCCATTCCCTGCTCTTCTTGAGCTTGTGCTCTATGTGGATGTCGGACGCGCTCATCGATATCGCCACGGAGTCCACGTCGCATTCGATGCTTGTGTCGATGTCCGCCAACGTGGCCCTGTTCCATCCCAGAACGGAAGCGTTCAGTTTCATGCGGGCGATGTGTCTGACCGCTTTCTTCTCGTCGGCTCCCATAGTGGGGATGCCCGCCTCGATCTGCGGTACGCCCGCATCGTCCAACAGCTGAGCTATCCTATATTTCTCAACGTTGGAGAATACGATGCCGGCGGTCTGTTCTCCATCTCTCAGGGTGGTGTCGCATACGCTCACGTCGTACTTGTCCAAGATGCTGTATACCTCTTTTCTTGTCTTCATTTCCGTTCCCCTTATAGGTGGTTAATGCGGTCTAAAACATCCGCAAGGATGACAAAAAGAGTTAGTGCAGGACTATAATTAAATGTTTCCAAAGATTCGCCGAAACAACAGCGCATATACGTGCAATAAATGCGATTTCAGAGCTTATATCGCAAAATAGCTCCCATTCCGCCCAATGCGGACAACGCCTTTCCTGCGTCGTGGCGCTCGGAGACGACCACCACCTTTCCCTGTTGAGACTCCACAGCCCTGACCACTCCGTCCAGATCCTGGCCTCTGAGCTTCGAGTCAAGAATGAGCAGCGTCTCCACAGCCCCCGCGGCCGCCGCGTCGGAAACCTGCTGCGTGCCGTATGTTGCGGCGCCGTCCTTTCCTATCTCGGCCATCAGCCTCTCCACGGCCTCCATCTCCATTCCGACGGCGGAATCCCTCAGGACCTCGGCGCCCAATCCGCTCTTTATGAGCTCGTTCACGCCGGTCATCCCCGAGTGCCCCGTGTGGTGCACATACGTCTTTCCTATGCCTTTGGTCTTCAGGAATTCGGCAAGCTCCTCCTTCTCGAATCCGGGGCCGAGAAGCACCAGGGGCATCCCCTCGCCGATCAGGGGGGCGGTCTTGGAAAGGATCTCTTCGTGGTAGACGTCCGTCCTGCCCTTCTCGTCGTACTGCTTCCCCGAGCGCATGCTCCGTATGGTTGCGGACTCTTTCAGTCCGAACTGCCTCAGAACGGCTATCGTCGCGTCGTCCTGATCCAAAGATACGAAGACGATCCTCGGTTTCCCGGAGTCCTCCACCGCTCTCCTCAGCCTGATGATCTGCGTTTCCCGCCATTTTTCTTTGAAGATCGATAGGCTGTCGCCGATCTCAACGATGAGCGTGTGATGCTGCCCTATGTCCTGCGGACCGGACTCGATGATCCCCAGCAGTTTGAGTCTGAGATCCTCGTCGGAGAACTCTATCTTTTCCAACCTTATCCCGAGGGTCATTCTCTTCTTCTCCGACCTCTCGGCCCGAAGCTTGTCCGCGGCCTTTTCCTCCCTTCTCGTGGTGGACGCGGCGACCGCATCCCCGACCTCCAAGACGTTGTACAGGTGCCAGATATCTTCGTCGGTTTCCGGCAGAATCCGTATCTTTCCTCCTTTGGGGTCCTCTTCGAGAAGGCGCATACACGAGTATATGCGCAGGCTGTTTATGCCTATTTCGTTCATTGTCAGATGGTTTGTCTAAAATCAGACAACCCTTGACAACGGCTGTAATCGACTTTACCAAGTTATTATATACAGTACTATATTGTGATTAATTCTCAATGGCGCGAAGTTATTTGGTCCTTGAGGACGGCACCGTTTTTGAAGGGGAGTCCTTCGGATACCGGGCCTCTGCGTTCGGGGAGGTCGTCTTCTCCACAGGCATGTGCGGTTATCAGGAGAGTCTCACAGACCCGTCCTTCCGCGGGCAGATACTTGTGATGACGTACCCCCTGATCGGGAATTATGGGATCAACGACGACTTCTATCAATCCGAGAGCATACACGCCAGGGCTCTTGTGGTCAGGGAATACTGCAAAGAACCTTCAATGATGTACGGCGGAAGGACGTTGGACGATTTTCTGACGGCCAACAAGGTCCCGGGGATATCCGGCATAGACACAAGGGCATTGGTCATAAAGATAAGGACCATGGGCACTCTGAAGGGCATCGTCACCGAGGACGGCGAGGATATCGAAGGGATCGTCAGGAAACTGAAGAGCACGCCTGCGCCGTCGGACAGCAACCTGGTGGGCGAGGTCTCGTGCAAGACGGTGGCCGAATACGACAACGGAAAGGGCTTCCGCGTCGGAATGCTTGACTGCGGAGCGAAGAGCGGCATTCTGCGGGATCTCTCGGCGAGGTTTGACGTCACGGTGTTCCCCTACGACACGCCGGCCGACGTGATCTTGGACAGCGGAGTGAAGGGCGTGCTCCTTTCCAACGGCCCCGGCGATCCGGCGCATCCCGCCATATTGGGCGGGACGGCCAAGACGGTCAGGGATCTGTCCTCCGAACTGCCGTTGTTCGGAATATGCTTCGGCAATCAGGTGGTGGGGCTTGCGCTGGGCGGTTCCACATACAAACTCAAATTCGGGCATCGCGGATGCAACCAGCCCGTGAAGTACGAAGGGAAGGTGTTCATCACGTCTCAAAACCACGGGTTCGCAGTGGACGAACACAGCCTTGACGGCACCGGACTCATTGCGGATCAGTTCAACGTCAACGACGGAACGGTCGAAGGCATGAGGCACAAAGATCTTCCGATATTCACATGCCAATACCACCCCGAGGCGTCGCCCGGTCCGTGGGACACCGCGTTCCTGTTCGACAGATTCGCCAAGGTCGCAAAGGAGGGGAGCCTGTGAGGAAGGAATACAAGAAACTGATGGTAATAGGTTCCGGGCCCATCGTCATAGGCCAGGCGGCGGAATTCGACTTCTCCGGCACTCAGGCATGCCGCTCTCTGAAAGAGGAAGGTTACGACACCGTTCTGGTGAACTCCAACCCTGCGACGATACAGACGGATCCCGAAACCGCAGACAGCGTCTACATAGAGCCGCTGCAGGCATCGGTGGTCGCCAAGATAATCGAAAGGGAGGGAGTGGACGGCATCCTCTCGGGCATGGGAGGGCAGACCGCCCTCAATATATGCTCCGAACTCGCCGAGTCCGGAGAGCTTGAAAGGCTGGGAGTGGAACTCATGGGCACCCAGCCCGATGCGATCGCCATGTCCGAGGACAGGGAACTGTTCAAGGAGACCATGGAAAGGATCGGCGAACCCGTGCCGATAAGCCGCAGCGTCAGCAACATACGGGAGGCCGTCGAGGCCGTGAAGATCATCGGAAAATACCCCGTGCTCGTAAGGCCGGCATACACCCTTGGAGGGACCGGCGGAGGAATAGCATATGACGAGCAGGAATTGGCGGATATCTGCGCAAGGGGTCTGGCGTACTCGCGCATCCATCAGGTCCTGATAGAGGAGAGCGTGCTCGGATGGAAGGAGTTTGAGTACGAAGTTATGAGGGATGCGTCCGACAACTGCATCATAGTGTGCAACATGGAGAATTTGGATCCCATGGGCATACACACCGGCGAGAGCATAGTGTGCGCGCCCGTCCTGACGCTGTCGGACAGGGACCACCAGCGCCTCAGGGCGTCGGCCCTGAAGGTCATACGCGCGTTGGGCATCGAAGGCGGATGCAACGTGCAGTTCGCATTCAACCCCGAGAACGGGGATTACCGTCTGATAGAGGTCAACCCCCGCGTGTCCCGCTCGTCCGCGCTGGCGTCCAAGGCCACCGGATACCCCATAGCCCGTGTTGCCGCGAAGATCGCCGTCGGCTACACCCTCGACGAGATACCGAATAAAATAACCGGCTCCACCTTTGCGGCCTTCGAACCCGCCATAGACTACGTGGTGGTCAAGATACCCCGCTGGCCGTTCGACAAGTTCCGCACCGTAGACCGCCATCTGGGAACCCAGATGAAGAGCACGGGGGAGATGATGTCCATAGGCCGCACTTTCGAGGAGGCTCTTCTCAAAGGACTCAGATCCCTGGAGATAGGCGTGAAGGGATTGGATCGCATCAACGTCGACGAATCCGAGTTCGAAGAGGAGTTCAGGCACGCCACGGACCGCCGCATATTCTACATCGCGGAAGCTCTCAGGAGGGGATGGACGGTGGAGGACATAGCCGCCCTGACAAAATGGGATCCGTTCTTCCTGATCAAGATCAGGAACATCGTCTGCATGGAAACGAGGATCGGAAAGGAACCTCTCACGAAGGAACTCCTGTCCGACGCGAAGAGGATGGGATTCTCGGACGACGCCATCGCCGAACTGACGGGAGGGAAGGAAGCCGACATACGCGCGGAGCGCAAGAGGCTCGGCATCCTCCCCGTGTACAAGATGGTGGACACATGCTCGGCGGAGTTCGCGGCAGAGACCCCGTACTTCTACTCCACATACGGCTCGTCCACCGAGGCGGGAGGCTCCGACGGCAAGAAGAAGGTCCTGATCATAGGCGGAGGACCCATAAGGATAGGCCAGGGCATAGAATTCGACTACTGCTGCGTCCACGGCGTGATGGCCCTTCAGGAAGAGGGCGTCAGCGCCATGATAATCAACAACAACCCCGAGACGGTGTCCACGGACTATGACATCTCTGACCGCCTGTACTTCGATCCGATAACCCTTGAGGATGTGCTCAACATCATCGAATCGGAGGACGCCGACGGCGTCATAGTCCAATACGGCGGGCAGACCAGCGTGAACCTCGCCGTCGACCTCGAGAAGGCATTGGCCGGATCCAAGGCGAAGGTCCTCGGAACCCCGCCCGACAAAATGGACGTTGCCGAAGACAGGCGCCGCTTCTCCGAGCTGATGGATGAACTTGGGATAAGACAGCCGAAATCCGGAACGGGATACTCGTTCGAGGAGGCCAAAGAGATCGCCGAGGGGATAGGATACCCCGTTCTGGTGAGGCCGTCGTACGTCCTCGGCGGGAGGGCCATGGAAATAGTCTACTCCACCGACGAACTCAGGACGTACGTGGAGACTGCGGTCAAGGTCTCCAGGAACCATCCGATACTCATCGACAAGTATCTGACGGAGGCCATCGAGATCGATATCGATGCCGTATCGGACGGGAAGGACGTCTACATCGGGGGGATAATGGAGCACGTGGAGTACGCCGGATGCCATTCCGGGGACGCCACAATGGTGCTCCCGCCGTTCACCCTTTCAAAAGAGATCGTCGACGAGATGGTGGACATCACGGTTAAGGTGGCTTTGGCCCTTGAGATCAAAGGCCTCATGAACCTGCAGCTGGCGCTCAAGAACGGCGAGATATACATGATAGAGGCGAACCCGCGTGCGTCTCGCACGGTCCCGTTCATATCCAAGGCCACGGGGATACCGCTCGCAAAGATAGGGACGAAGGTAATGCTCGGAAAGACCCTGAAGGATT
>JAITQH010000127.1 GCA_031288985.1 Candidatus Methanoplasma sp.
CGCGCCTCACAGCAGACACTGCGGCTCCCGCCTTTCTTCTGAGGGCGATGCCGTTCGCCCTTGTGACGTAACCGCATCTGTCGATGAGCGCCTTCGCCTCAGGCGTGATATCCGCGAAATAGGTCGGAGACCCTATGATTATGCCGTCCGCGGACGCCATCTTCTCCACGCAGGAGTTGACGATGTCATCGCTTTGGATGCATTTCATGTTCTTGTTCCTGAAGCACGCACCGCAGGCCTTGCATCCGTGGACATCCCTGCCGCCCACTTGGACAAGCTCGGTCTCGACGCCGTGCGACTCCAAGACGTTCAGGACTTCTTTGATCATATGGCAGGTGTTCCCATTCTCTCTCGGGCTGCAGTTGAAAGCGACGACCTTCATAAAATCACCTTATATGCTAAGGTGATTGCATGCACATAGATAAATTGAATTCGCGCCCGCCTGCGTTTTTGCTTCAAAAAAGGATAATGCCCGGCCAAAGGCCGGGCGATGCGGAAAGCATCACTTCGCGGAAGCCTTCGCTTTGTCCACGTGCGCCTGCCACACTTTCTCCAGGTCGTCCCGGCGGATCGTGTCCATGACGTATTGGGCAAACTCGTCCCCTGTGGAGCCCGTGCTCCTTCCGGTCATCGTCAGCTTCTTCTCGAACTGAACGCAGACGTCCAGAGCCATGTCGAGTTTCCTTGCCTTCTCGGTCTCGCCGATATGGCTCAGCATGAGGGCGACCGCCTTGATCATGCTGCACGGATCGGCGTACTGCCCTCTCCCTTCGGCCACCATCCTCGGCGCCGAGCCGTGGATCGCTTCGAACATGGCATATCTCTTTCCAAGGTTGGCGCTTCCTGCGGTCCCTACGCCTCCCTGTATCTGCGCCGCCTCGTCGGTTATTATGTCTCCGTACAGATTGGGAAGCACGAATACGCGGAAATCGCTTCTTCTGGCGGGGTCGATGAGTTTTGCGGTCATGATGTCGATGAACCAATCGTCCCATTTCACTTCGGGATACTCTTCGGCCACCTTTTCCGCTATGGTCAGGAACCTGCCGTCGGTGGTCTTGATTATGTTAGCCTTGGTCACGATCGACACATAATTCTTGCCGTTCTTCTTTGCGAATTCGAATCCCGCCCTGATTATGCGTTCGGTCCCCTGGGCGGTGGCGACGCAGAAATCAATGGCCAGATCCTCGGTCACGTTTATGCCGTCGCTTCCCACGGCGTAGCCTCCCTCGGTGTTCTCCCTGAAGAACATCCAGTCGATCCCAAGTTCGGGGACGGTGACCGGCCTCACATTGGCGAAAAGGTCAAGCTGTTTCCTCATGGCCACGTTGGCGCTCTCTATGTTGGGCCACGGATCTCCCTTCTTGGGGGTGGTGGTCGGACCTTTGAGGATCACATGGCATTTCTTGAGTTCGGCGAGGGTGTCGTCGGGTATGGCCTTAAGGACCTCCGCACGCCTCTCGATCGTAAGGCCTTCGATGATCCTTATCTCCGCCTTTCCCGATCCGAGTTTGTCGGCCAACAGGAATTCCAGAACCTTCTGCGCCGAGGAGCATATGTACGGCCCTATGCCGTCTCCTCCGCAAACGCCGATTATGAGTTTGTCCAGTTTGGAGAAGTCGATCCAATCTCCCTCGTTCTTGAGGTCCTCGACCCTCTCCAGCTGCCGTCTGAGGAGTTCTCCGTATTTTTCCTGCGCGGCTTTTATGACCTGTTCGTACACCATTTTATCACCTCCGAATCTCGGTGCCGATAATAAAACTAATGTCGGATAAGCCCCGATCGCGGCGGAGGCCGTTTTAGATGCGATCCGCAGGCAGAGGCGTCTGTCCGGAATGCAGGCGCATTGCAGAAATCATTCTAAACTCGGAGATGGTTGCAAACCCGAGACAGTGTTTCAGGACGGAATAAAACGGTCGGCCTGTCGGAGATGAACACATGAAAGACCACCGGGGATTCGGGATGCATCAGGAAAAGGCCGCGGGCGCATATCCATGCAGGAAAAGACAAGGACCGCAGGAGGATGGCATATATGACTGACGGACTGCTCGGCGATCTGGAGAAGACCGCCGTTCTTCAGGAGTTGTTCAAAACTCCGCACGACCTCCGGGACGGCGGCTGGACGGACGAGTTCCTTTCCAACGTCGTGGATGCAAGTTTCCGCGACAACCCCGAGCGGCAGGTGATCACCGGCCCGGACGGGATGCCGTATTTCGTGCTGCTCACCCCGGAGCCGGGTGTGCCGTTCTCCTGCTTTGTGATCCGGCACATGATGCCGCAGTTCCTGCTGGAGGAAGGCTGGGGAGTGGTCATCAACCCTGCGACGCCCAATCCCGACTGGGTTTTCAAGTACGGGGATCTGCTTAATCTGGAGCTTCACGGGCAGTTCTATAAAACCGACGAACTCTGGGCGCCGAAAGTCGAAAGCGTGGAGAAACTGAAGGCCTCCGAGAATGTTCTCATGGGCATGCCCGACGGATCCATACTGCCGGAATTTGCGTTTGCGCTGCTGAAACGCATCCTATCCGACTTCGGACTTCCCCCCAGGATCGCGTTGATGGTGCGCGCCGGCAAAATGTCCTTGGCATTCCCTTACACCCCCGACATGTTCGAAGACCCCTCGCACTTCCAACGGCTCATGCAGATCATCGATTGGATCATGCCGAGTCAATACTGCGTGCTGTATATGTCGGACAACGAAGGGTTCCACGACATGTGAGATGTGCCACCATCTGTCGCAGGCGCACGCGCCTGCGTGTCATTGCGCACACATTTTCCGCATGGGGCCCGAACCCGGCGGTCTTTGCCGCGCCGGCGCATCAAAGGATTTTGAGGGCATAGCGCGTTGGGGCGGAAGGTTAATATTTCTAGTTCGACATGTTGCATCTCCATGATACTGGAGAGATTGGCAGAATCAATATCCAAGCATGCAAAGCTTGTGATAGTTCTGTGGGTCATGGCACTGATATTAGCATCCCCCTTCATATCAAAAGTATCTGACTCGCTAGACTACGGAATGGACTCCATGAGCAGTTCGGACTCTGAGTCCGTCAAAGGAATGGAGATACTGAACAGTTACTTCGCCACCGGCGCAAACAGCGAAGAGATGTTCATACTTGCGGTGGAATTCAAGTCCCCGGAAGGCGCCGCGGCCGCGGCCGCATTGGGCAAAAAGCTCATTGAAAACCTAGATTCCTTCGTGGACGGGAACGGAAAGGTGAAGATCACCGCCGTGTCGGAGGGCGGCGTGTTCACCGACAGCGAAGGGATGGCAGGCATAATCCTGTATGCGATGAGGTACGACTCGTCGTACACCGCCGGCTTCATCAGCGGCGACACGGGAAACCTGAGGAATTTCATATCCGACACGGCCTC